>DASWUT010000681.1:0-5694 GCA_036401455.1 Gemmatirosa sp.
TGCACGCGCGGGTCGCCCCACCGGGGCATCAGTTCGACGGAAGCTGCACGTTCACGCCCGAGCCGCCTGGCGCGCGCAAGCTGCTGGGCGCGCCGCTGTGGATGTATCGGCAGGCGGCCGAGAGCGGGGTGCGCGCGCTGCATGCGGGGCTGCGGCGCGACGAGGAGCAGGCGCTGTGGTGGGAGTGCGAGGCGCGGCGGCTGGCGGGGTCGATTCACTACTACGTGACCAGCCGCGGTGTGACCAGCCGCGGGCGCGCCGGACGATGACGGTGCGGGGCGCGCCGCGCCCGGTGACGATCGCGTTCGCGCACCGGGGCATGAACTGGATCACGGGGTCGGAGCAGTGTCTGCTCGACCTCGTCGCGCGGCTCGATCCGGCGCGGTATCGCGCCGTGGTGCTGTGCGAGCAGCCGATGCTCGCTGGCGCGGTCGAGGCGCTGGGGGTGCCGGTCGAGCGCGTCGACACGGACTGGGGTGTGGCCGCGCCGCGCGCCGGGATGGCGCGGGTACGCGCGCGCGTGGCGGATGTGCTGCGCGCGTACGATGTGAGGCTGGTGCACGTGAACGTGACGTCGACACTGCCCGCGGTGCTGCCCCCCGCCCGGCGGCGGCGCCTGCCGGTCGTGGCGCACCTGCACCTGCCCGTCACAGACGAGTACGAGCGCTTGCACCAGCTCGTGCACCAGGCCGACGTGAGCGTGGGGGTGGCTGAGCACGTGATCGCGCCGCTGCAGGCGGACGGCGTCGCGCCCGCGCGGCTCCGGGTGATCTACAACGGGATCGACACCGACCGGCTCGGGTGCGGCGACGCGACCGGGTTGCGGGCGTCGCTCGGGATCTCGGCGGGCGCGTCGGTCGCGGTGGCGGTGGGGTCGCTGATCCAGCGGAAGGCGCACGACGTGACGATCCGCGCAGTTGCCGCGGCGCGGGCGCGCGGGCGAGACGTGCAGCTACTGGTGTGCGGGAGCGGGCCGGAGGAGGAACGGCTCGGCGCGCTTGCCGATGCGTTAGGCGTCGTGGACGCGGTGCACCTGCTCGGCCACCGAAATGATGTCGGGGCGGTGATTCGCGACGCAGGCGATGTGTGCGTCACGAGCGCGCGAGACGAGACGCTCGGGCTGAACGTGCTGGAGGCGCAGTGGCTCGGCGTGCCGGTGATCGCGTCCGACATCCCGGCGCACCGCGAGGCACTCGCGGTAGGCGTCGCGGGGCTGCTGGTCCCGCTGGACGACGTGGGCGCGCTGGCCGACGCGTTGCTCGCGCTCGTGGCCGACCAGGCCCGGCGGGCCGCGTTCGGTGCGGCGGGACCGGCGGCGGTGGCCGAAAAATTCAGCATGACACAGTACGTCACGCATTTCGAAGCGTTGTACTACGAACTTCTCCGGCGGCCACGAGGCGCGTACGGCTGGCTGCGCGCGACGACGTGGCCGCCTGTGTACTCGGCGTACCTGCGCGAGGTCGTGGTGCGGAAGGCGCGGCGCGCGTTGGGCGCACACGCGGCGGCGGTGGACGCGTGAGCCAGGCCGCCGGCGATGCGCCGGTCGTGTCCGTCGTGATGTCGACCTACAACCGCGCCGCGCTAGTCGGCGACGCGGTGCGGAGCGTGCTCGCGCAGCAGGGGGCGCCGCCGTACGAGGTGCTCATCGTCGACAACAACTCGACCGACGACACGCGCGCCGTGGTCGAGGCGCTGATCCCCGACAGCGGCGGACGCCTGCGCTACCTGTTCGAGCCGAAGCAGGGCGTCAGTCACGGGCGAAACGCGGGGATCGCGGCCGCGCGCGGCGCGTACATCGCGTTCACCGACGACGACGTGCGGACGAGCCCGACGTGGGTCGCCGCGATCTACCGCGCGTTCGTCGAGCATCCGTGGGCGGAGTTCGTCGGCGGGCGCATCTACCCGCGGTGGCCGGCGCCGGCGCCCGCGTGGCTGACGCGGGAGCACTGGGGCCCGCTCGCCCTCGTCGACTACGGCGACGAGCCGTTCCGGGTGGACCTGGAGCGCCCCGTGTGCATCGTCAGCGCCAACCTGGCCGCGCGCCGGACGGCGTTCGACCGGGTCGGCATGTTCGATCCCGCGCACCAGCACGAGCCCGGGTGGGTCACGGCGAGCGAGGACCACGAGTGGGAGCTGCGCGTGATGCGCTCGGGCGGCGCGGGGTACTACTCGCCCGACATCGTGCTCGACGCGGACGTGCAGCCCAACCGGCTGGGGAAGGCGTACCACCGGAAGTGGCGCTACGATCACGGGCGCGCGGTGACGCGGCTGCTCGGGCCGGGCGAGACGTTCGATGCGCGCATGCTGCCCGTGCCGAACAGGCCCGGCCGGCCGGTGCTGCTGGGGGCGGCGCCGTGGGTCTACCGGCAACTCGCCGAGCACGCGCTGCGCGCGGTGCTCGCCCTCGCGACAGGGCGCCGCGACGGGGCGTTCCTGCACGAGTGTCTGGCGCGCGAGTCGCTCGGGCACATCGTGGGCGTGGCGGGGCGGCGGCGCGCGTGACCATCATCTAACGAAAGCACACATCTCCGTGCACGTCGACGTCGTCATCCCGACCTACAACCGCGCGGACCTGTTGGGGCGCACACTCGAGAGTCTGGCCGTAGCACGGATTCCGGACGGGTTTAGCGCGTCCGTGATCGTCGTGGACAACAACTCGAAGGATGACACGCGGGCCGTGATCGAGGCGTTCGCGCCTCGATTCGGTGGACGGTTGCGATACGTGTTCGAAGCGCGCCCCGGGCGCTCGCACGCGCTCAACGCCGGCATCGCGATCGCGAACAGGGACCTGGTTGGGATGATCGACGACGACGAGGAGGTGGACGCCGGCTGGTACGAAGAGATAGCGCGCGCGTTCGCGGATCCCACACTCGACTTTATCACGGGTCCGTACCTACCGCGGTGGGGCGCTCAGGCGCCGGCCTGGCTTCCGCAGCGCCCGAGTTCCGTGGTCGGATGGGTGGACGGTGGACCAGAGGTTCGCACCTTCGGCCGGGACTACGACGGCGTGCTGATGGGCGGGAACGCGGTCGTGCGCCTCGCGCGCCTACGCGAGGTCGGCGGCTACGATCCCGCGCTCGGGCGCAGTTCGGACGGCCGCCTGCTGTCGTGCGAGGACGAAGAGATGCAGCAGCGGCTCGTGCGGGCCGGGGCGCATGGCGAGTACCGCCCGGCGCTCGTCATCTATCACTACATCCCGCCGGAGCGCCTGACACGGCGTTACCACCGGCGCTGGTTCTTCTGGCATGGGGTGTCGGCGGGGGTGCTGGACCGAACGTCACGCGCCCGCGTCCCGTACCTCTTCGGCGTGCCTCGGCACCGCATCGGGCGACTCGCGCGCGCGAGCGTGTGGTTCGTTCCGGGCCTGGTCGGTGTCGGCCCCCTCGCAACGCGCACCGCCCGATTCGACGCGCGCATGGACGCGCTCGATCTGGCTGGGTTCTGGTACGGCAAGTTCCGGTTCCGTCCGGACGCACCCGTGACATCGCCTGCGCGGGTGGGCGTGTCGCGCTGACGTATCGGCGGCGGGCTGCCGGGACAGCGCTCTCATGCGTGTCTTGCGCGTC
This sequence comes from Gemmatirosa sp., assembly GCA_036401455.1. Lineage (GTDB taxonomy): Bacteria > Gemmatimonadota > Gemmatimonadetes > Gemmatimonadales > Gemmatimonadaceae > BPUI01. The sequence goes on from DASWUT010000681.1 coordinate 3,567, forward strand.
GACACCCGACGTCCGACATTGGGCCGCGATCTCGACCGTCTTTTCGTCTCATTCCGTGCCCACCCATGTTCACGTTCCCTCGCCGTTGGTCACACGCGGCGGCGTTCGTCGTGCTCGCCCTCTTTCTCGCGGCGTGCGGTAACGACCCCGTCGCGCCGCCCGCCGCGCCCAGGGCCTCACGATCTGCGACGTCGGTCGCGGCCGCCGCGTCGGCCGAGATCCTCACGGGACTTGCCGCCGGCAAGTGCGCCGACGTCAGCGGGGGGTTTCGGAACCCCGGGACGCGGCTGATCGAGTACACGTGTCATGGCGGTGTGAATCAGCAGTTCACGCTGCCGGCCGCGGGCACGACCGGTCCGATTCTCGTGTACGACGGTTCGACGTGCGTCGACGCGAGCGGTGGGCTCGGGCGGGATGGGGACGCGATCATCATCTTTCCGTGCAACGGCCGACCCAACCAGCAGTGGACGGTCACCGCGACGGGGCAGATCACGGGCATCAACGGCAAGTGCCTCGACGTGACCGGCGCCGATTCGACGGACGGCACACGGTTGATCCTGTATCGGTGTAATGGCGGGCCGAATCAACGCTGGGCGCTCGGAACCGCGCCCGTGCTCGCGCGGGACCTCGTCGTGGTGCGCGGGGATCAGGCAGGCGTCGCGGCGGGTCCGGCGCTGGTGGCGACCTTCAACGTGAGCAGCACCTCGTCGGCCGTGGCGACGCTCAAGGCGCCCGACGGCAGCGTGCGCACGAGTGCGCCAGCGACGGTCGTGAGCGGCCACGCCCGGGTCGTCTTCGTCGGCCTGCGCCCGAACACGCCCTACATGGTGGCGGGCGTCGCGCAGACGGGTGGCACGACGGCCAGCACGAGTGCGCCCGTCACGGGGACGACGGGAAGTCTGCCGACGGCGCTCGTCGGGGTGCACCTCAGTCTCACGTCGGGGGCGCCGAACGGTGGCTACGTGCTCGCGCCGGCGTCGAGCGGCCACGGACTGGCGTATGCCGTGGCGTTCGACACGACAGGGACGCTCGTCTGGTACCGCGAGTTCGTCGGGACGAACGCGATCGACATTCAGCAGCAGAAGAACGGCCATTTCACCGTCTTCACGGGCGACATCACGGGGTCCGGTGCCTTCCACGAGTTCGACTCGCAGGGCAACGATCTCCACGACTGGACGGCCCCGTCGGGCTACGCGACGGACGGACACGAGATCGTGCTGCTCACCGATGCGACCGGGCAGACGACCGGGGCGATGTTGTTCGGGCGCCACTCGGTGCCGATGGACCTGTCCAACCACGGCGGTTCGGCGAACGGGACGATCCAGACCAACACCGTCTTCCGCATCACGACCGCGGGTGTCGCGACGGCGCTGTTCACGGGGACGGATCGGTTCACGGCGGCAGACTGGATCTCGCCGTCGCTGTCGGCGAGCATGTTCGCCGACTTCGATCACCCGAACGCGATTACGCTGACGTCGGACGGCGGGTTCGCGGTGTCGTGGCGGAACATGAAGGCGATCACCAAGCACGACGCGTCGGGCCACTTCCAGTGGCAGCTCGGCGGACGACAGGCGACGCTGACGTACGCGGGCGATTCGGCCGGCGGGTTTGACGGGCAACACTTCCTGCGCGCACTCCCCAACGGCGACTTCACGATCCTCGACAACGGTCAGCTGCACTCGCCGCCGGAGTCGCGCGGCCTCGAGCTGCGCGTGGACGCGGCTGCCGGGACCGCGACGGTCGTCCAGGTCGTCCACGACCAGAGCGAGACGCTGATCACGCCCTACCAGGGAAGCAACGAGCGCCTGACGAACGGGAACAGCGTCATCGACTACGCGATGCTCGGCCGGATCATCGAATTCGATCCGTCGAGCAACATCGTCTGGCAGGGACGGGTGGTGAACGCGAGCGGGTCGCCGCTGACGATGTACCGGGCGTTCCGCATCGCGTCGCTGGAGCGGTACGTGGCGCCCTGACGGCGTCCGCCCGGACGTTCAGGGGGCTCACCGCCCCGGCCTGCCGCGTGCAGACCGGGGCGGTCGCCTGTCCGGGGGCGGACGACGGCCACCGCCGCGTCGACGCCGGCCGGCGCTCCATATCCGTTCATCCGGATCATAGGATATACTTC
>DASWUT010000682.1:0-3758 GCA_036401455.1 Gemmatirosa sp.
TCGTGCGCGGGCAGCTGTACGGGGTCGGGGCCGCCGACCCGGTGAGCTTCGGGGTTGCCGCGCTCGTGCTCCTCGCGGCCGCACTCGCCGCAAGTTGGCTGCCCGCGTGCCGGGCGGCGCGCGTCGACCCGGCCGAGGCGCTGCGGGCCGAGTAGGCGCACGCCGCCGCGTTCTAGCCCTCCAACGATCTGGCAGAACCATGCTCACCGACATCCGCCGCGCGTTGCGTGCCCTGCGGCGCGCCCCGGGCTTCACGCTCGCCGCCGCGCTCTGCCTCGCGTTAGGCATCGGCGCGACGACCATTGTCCTCGCGGTCGTCGACGCCGTGCTCCTCCGGCCGCTGCCCGTGCGCGGGCTCGACCGCATGGTCGTGCTGCGCGAGGACCTGCCGAAGATCAAACTGCTCGACGCCGACATCGACCCACCCTCGTCGGACGCGGCACTCGCCCGGCGCGACCTGTTCGACGCGGGGGCGGCGTATACCGGAAGCAGTGCGAATCTGACCACCGCCGGTGCGGAGCCGCGCCGCGTGAAGACCGCGTCCACGCTCGGCGACTTCTTCGGGCTGATGAACGCGACGGCAGCCACCGGGCGGTTCTATGCGCCCGACGCGTCACGCACGGCGTCGGCGCAGGACGTCGCCGTGCTGAGCTACGGATTCTGGCGCGACCACTTCGGCGGGGATCCCGCGATCGTCGGCCGCACGATTCGCCTCGACGGCCAGCCGCTCGCGGTGGTCGGCGTCGCGGGACCGTCGCTCGGTTACCCGCGAGGCGCCGACGTGTACCGTCCCTTCCCGATGAACGCGAAGACGCAGCAGGACTGGGGCGTGCTGGAGATGACGGCGATCGCCCGCGTGCGTGCCGATGTCACTCCCGCGCGGCTCGCCGGCGGGCTGGCGCAGGAAGCGGCACGTTGGAACGTGCACATGGGCGGCCTCACGGCCGGCTCCGCCGACAACGGTCTTCGGCTCCACGCGGTCCCGTTCACGACCTACCTCGCGGGCGAGCTGCGCCCGATCACGCGTCTGCTGTTAGGCGCGGTGGCGCTCGTCCTGCTCGTCGCGTGCGCCAACGTCGCGTGCCTTCAGCTCGTGCGCGCCACGGGGCGGGCGCGCGAGCTCGCCGTGCGCGCGGCGATCGGCGCGCGCCGCGCGCACCTCGCCCGCCCGCTCGCGGCCGAGAGCGTCGTGCTCGCCGCGGGCGGCGGGATGCTCGGCGTCTCGCTCGCATGGGGGACGCTCGCCCTGCTCCGCCGCTTCGGGCCGGCGCAGTATCCGCAGCTCGCGGACGCGCACGCCGATCCCCGCGTGCTGGCCGGCGCCGTCGGCGCGACGGCGTTCGCCGCGCTCGTGTTCGGGCTCGCGCCGGCCGTGCGTGCGGTGCGCGTCAGCCCGCAGGATGCGCTGCGTGGCGGGTCGCGCGGCGCGTCGGCGGGCGTCGACCGGCAGCGGTTCCTGCAGGGTGCGGTGGTGACGCAGGTGGCCCTGGCGTTCACGCTCGCGCTCGGGGCGGGGCTGCTCGTGCGCAGCTTCGCGCGGCTCGCCGCGTCGGACCCGGGGTTCCGCGCCGAGGCGGCCTACACCGCCCACTTCGGCCTCCCTGACGACACGGCGTACGCACGGATGGCAAGTCACCGCGTCGCGTTCGACGCCGTACTGCAGCGGCTCGCGGGTGCGCCCGGGGTGTCTGCCGTCGCGTTAGGCTCGTACCTGCCGATGGCCGACCACTTCAGTTCGACGCCGTTCAGCGTCGTCGGTCGCGCGCCCGATCCGGGCGGTCAGCAGCCACACGCCGAGTTCAACCTCGTGAGCGAGGACTACTTCCGCGCGCTCGGGATCCCGCTGCGGCGTGGCCGCACGTTCACCCGCGCGGACGACTCGGCCGCGGTCCCGGTAGTGATCGTCGACGAGCAGCTCGCGCGTGAGTTCTTCCCCGGCGAGGACCCGATCGGTCGGCAGATCACGCAGCTCGGTCGCGGCCAACTCCAGATCGTCGGCGTCGTCGGGTCGACCGTACGCCTCCAGCTGGGCGAGCAGCGGAAGGCGCTCGTCTACTACCCGCTGCGGCAGAAGCCGTGGCCGTCGATCCTCGCGGTGGTCGTACGCGGCGCGCTGCCGCCCGCGGCGGCCGAGGGATTGATACGCGCGGCGGTCGCCGCGGTCGACCCGCAGCTTCCCGTGTTCGACGCGCGGCCGATGCCGGCGCGGGTGGACGAGAGCGTCGGCGGGCGCCGGCTCGCGACGTGGGCGCTCGGCGCGTTCGCCGCGGTGGGGCTGCTCCTCGCGGCGCTCGGCGTCTACGGCGTGCTGAGCTACGCGGTCGCGCAGCGCGCGCGGGAGCTGGGCGTGCGGTCGGCGCTCGGGGCGCGACGGGGCGACCTCGAGCGGATGATCGTCGGCAGCGGGGCACGGCTCGCCGGGGCCGGTGCGATCGCGGGCGTGCTGCTCTTCCTCGCCGGGCGGCGTGCGCTGGCCGCGCTGCTCTACGGCATCGGCCCGGCGGATCCGATCGCGTTAGGCGCGGGGGCGTGCGTCCTCGCGGCGGCCGTGCTGTTCGCGAGTTGGCTTCCTGCGCGCCGCGCCGCCCGCGTCGACCCCGCGGTCGCGCTGCGCGCCGAGTGACGCCGGTCGCGCCCTGACGCGTCGCGTTCCCCTCCCATCAGCCACGACAGGTAGCCATGTTTGCCGACCTCCGACTCGCCGCCCATCGCCTCCTGCGTGCCCGCGGCTTCGCCCTCGTCGCGATCGTGACGCTGGCCCTCGGCCTCGCGGCCACGACGGCGATCTTCTCGCTCGTGGACGCGGTCGTGTTGCGCCCGTTCCCCTACCCGGGCGCGGACCGGCTCGTCGCGCTCACGCACGAGGTGCCGGGTGTGCCGCAGGCGCCCGCGTGGGGCCTGTCGAAGTCGAACGCCTTCTACTACGGGTCGAATCCCGCGATCGAGCGCATCGGGATCTATACCGCGCCCGGCGTCACGCTCGCGGGCGGCGACCACGCGGATCAGGTGCCTGCCGTGCTCGGCAGCATCGGCCTACTCGATGTGTTAGGCGCCCGCGCGCAACTCGGCCGCCTGTTCGGCCCGGCCGACGTGCCACGCCCGGACGGGGCCGACAGCGACGGCCCGGCGAACGTCGCGGTGCTGAGCGACGCGACCTGGCGCGCGCGCTTCGGCGCCGACCCGCGCGTCGTCGGACGCACGGTCCGCGTCGACGACCAGCCCGTCACCGTCATCGGTGTGCTCGCGCCGCTCCAGACGCAGGGGATCGCGGGGCTGCCGGCCGACGGTGCGGGCGTGTGGCTGCCGCTCGCGATGGACTCGCTTGCGCCGGCGCACAACCACCACGTGTACCAGGCGCTCGCCCGGCTGCGTCCGGGGGTGACGCCTGCGGCCGCCGAGCGAGAGCTGCGTGGCATGGCTGGCCAACTCGTCGCGCGCTTTCCGACGGCGTACCGGCGCGACTTCATGGAACAGACCGGCTTCCGCCCGGCCGTCACGCCGCTGCGCACCGCGGTCATCGGACCGATCGCCCGCGTGTTGTGGCTCGTGCTCGGCGGGGTCCTGCTCGTCCTCGCGATCGCAGGGGCCAACGTCGCCAACCTGATCCTCACCCGGCGAGAAGCACAGCGCCGCGACGTCGCCGTACGAGTCGCGTTAGGCGCACGGCGGCGACAGCTCGTGCGCGAGGCCTCGGCCGAAGGCGCCGTCCTCGCATCGATCGCGGCCGCCGTCGCGCTCCCGATCGCGGCGCTCGCCGT
>DASWUT010000683.1:0-5713 GCA_036401455.1 Gemmatirosa sp.
GGCGGCGCGGCTGCGGCTGAGCGCGAGCGCGGCGCACACCGACGCGGACGTCGACGCCGCCGTCGCGGCAGTCGTCGCCGTGCTCGGCGCGTGATGTCCGTGCCTAACGGAGCCGGAGGGCGCGACACGGTCGCGCTGGATGCGCGCCATGTCTGGCACCCCTACACGCAGCATTGGAACGCGCCCGCGCCGATCGAGATCGTCGGCGCGCACGGGGTGCGGCTGCATACCGCCGACGGTCGCGGCATTCTCGACGCGATCTCGAGCTGGTGGGTGACGCTCCACGGGCACGCCGAGCCCTCGGTCGCGCGCGCCATCGCCGAGCAGGCGGGCGCGCTGGAACAGGTGATCTTCGCCGGGTTCACGCACGCACCCGCCGCGCGCCTCGCGGCCGAGCTGGCAGCGGTGCTGCCGCCCGGGCTGGACCGCGTGTTCTTCTCGGACAACGGCTCGACGGCGGTCGAGGTCGGCGTGAAGCTCGCGCTGCAGGCGTGGCACAACCGGGGGCGCCCGCGCCGACTCGTCGCCGCATTCGACGGTGCGTACCACGGCGACACGTTCGGGGCGATGAGCGTGGGGGGGCGCGGCGTGTTCTCTGCGGCGTACGAGGGGCACCTGTTCGAGGTTGCACGGCTCCCCGATCCGAGCCGTGACCCGGAGGCGACGATCGCTGCGTTCGACGCGCTCGTCGGCGCGCGCGGCCGCGAACTCGCTGCGCTCGTCGTCGAGCCGCTCGTGTTGGGCGCGGCGGGGATGCGGATGTACGACGCCGCGGTGCTGCGCACGCTCGCCGCGCGCTGCGCCGATGCGGGCGTGTACCTCGTCGCCGACGAGGTGATGACGGGGTTTGGGCGCACGGGGCCGCTGTTCGCGTGCGGTGGCGCCGGCGTCGCGCCCGACGTCGTGTGCCTGTCGAAGGGACTCACGGGCGGCTTTCTCCCGATGGGTGCGACGGCTGTGCGCGGCGAGATCTTCGACGCGTTCCTGAGCGAGGACCGGCGGCGCACCTTCTTCCACGGGCACTCGTTCACCGCCAACCCGATCGCCTGCGCGGCGGCGCTGGCGAGTCTGGCGCTCCTGCGCGACCCCGCGTGCGCGGCAGCGCGTGCGCGCATCGAGGCCGCGCACACCCGTCACCTCGCCGTGCTCGGGGCGCATGCCCGCGTGCGCACGCCGCGCGTGCTCGGCACGATCGCGGCGTTCGACCTGGCCGGCGACGACGGCGGGTCCGGCTACCTCGCGCCCGTCGGACGACAGCTGGCGGAGTACGCGCTCGCGGAGGGTGTGCTGCTCCGGCCGCTCGGCGATGCCTGCTACGTCCTGCCGCCGTACTGCGTCACGGACGACGAGCTGGCGCTGGTCTATGCCGTCGTGTCGCGGTTTCTGGAGGGCGCGCGAGTGGCGGGAGCCGCCATACGGGGCGGGGTGCTGGACGACGCCTGAGCCGCAGCCAGTCCGCTGTGAGGCGGCTGCGGATCCTCGCTGCCTGCAGCCTGCAACAGGTACGCGGGGTCACACTCGGCATCACGGCGCGCTGTTGTGTCGCGATGGGCGCAGATCGCGGCGCGGTTGCTTGCCAGAATGACGGGTACTTCACATAATAGCCCGTCGTTGGCGCGCCGCGGCGACCTCATCCGGTATCGAGCCCGCGCGCGTGAACGACGCACCCGATCCTTCCGCGGTGACCGCACGAAGGATCCGCTCGCCCACGCCCGTCCAGGAGATCGTATGCGTCGATCCGTTTCGATCGGCATGCTCGCCAGTGCGTTCGCGCTCGGGGCCGCCGCGCCGCACGCCGCCCAGGCACAGCCGTTCACCCAATGTCCCGCCATCAACGACGACACGAGTTGCGGAGCGCTCATCACGATCAATCCCGGCGGAGCGCTCACGATCGCGCTCGATCCGATGCAGGGGCCGTACGACGGATCGGACGACGCGCTGATCGGCGTCATCAACAACTCGGGGATGACGGTCAACTCGATGTTGCTCACGACGCCGGGCCTCAACGCGTTCGGCTTCGACGGCGACGGCCTGTGCGCGTACAACATCGTCTGCACGTGGGCCCACCCGACCGGGTACGAAGGGCCGAACATGAGCTTCAGCAACGTCGCGAGCGACGCCGCGAGCGGCACGATCGTGTTCACGAACGGGCTCGCGAACGGCGCGTCCACGTACTTCTCGCTCGAGGACACGCCCGCGCAGATCGTCGGGAGTCATCCAGGTGGTGGCGTGACGACGACGCCTGAGCCGGCGACGGTAGGTCTCGTCGCGGTCGGACTCGGGCTCGCCGGCGTCCTCCGGCGGCGCGCGAGGGCGTAAGGCACGGGGCGGCACGTCGGACGGCGTTCGACGAGGTCCCGGGTTCGGCTGGCGGCGCGTCACGGAACGGCTCATGTTGCAGTGCCGTTCGTGCGCTCTGCCAGATGCCCGCCCACCCCGTCGACGTTCCGCTCCGCCTCGCCGTCACCGGCACCGATACGGGTGTCGGCAAGACGCTGGTCACCTGTGCGCTGATCGCCGCGTTGCGCGCGCGCGGCCTCGACGTCGCGGCGATGAAGCCCGTCGAGACGGGCATCACGCCCGAGGATCCGGCGACCGATGCGGCGCGGCTCCGCGCGGCGGCCGGCGCGAGGCACGATGCAGATGACGTCTGTCCGGTCACGTACCGGGAGCCGCTCGCCCCACTCGTCGCCGCGGAGCGGGCCGGACGTCCGGTGGAGCTCGCACGGCTGGACGCGGCGCGAGCACGACTGGAGGCCGCGGCCGACGCGCTGATCGTCGAAGGCGCCGGGGGGCTGTTGGTGCCGTTCGCGCGCGGGACAGGCGGGGCCGTCGTCGACTTCGCGGCGCTCGCGGTGCGCTGGGCGCTGGACCTCATCGTCGTCGCCGGTGACCGGCTCGGGGTACTCAACCACGCCCTGCTCACCGTGCGGGAGGCCGAGCGGCGCGGGCTGCGGGTGCGGATGGTGGTGCTGAACGCGTTCGCATCTTCGGCGGCGGACGTGGCCGCGACGACGAATCTCGCGACGCTTCGGACGTTGTTGCCCGACGTCCCCGTGCTGCCGTTTCCGCACGTCGCGCCTGACGCGCGCGACGATCTGGATCGCCTGGCCGCGCACGCGGCACCGCTCGTCGACGTGCTCACCCCGCGCTGACGACGCGGCTGACGAGCCACGCCGCGACGCCGTCCGACCCGCACGGTGCAGGCGACCGACGCATGGGCGTTCCCGCCGGGGCGGGGCGCACCTTAGCTTGCCGCGCATGCCGCATTTCTGGAACGCGCTCGCCGATCAGGCACTCGCCGGCGAGTTGATCACGCGCGACGCCGCGCTCGCGGTGTTGCACGCGCCGGACGACCAGTTGTTAGACCAGCTCGCGGCCGCGTACCGCGTGCGTCGCCATCACTGGGGCAACAAGGTCCGGCTGCACTTCCTGCTGAACGCGCAGAGCGGACTCTGCCCCGAAGATTGCGGTTACTGCTCGCAGTCGAAGGTGAGCGGCGCGGAGATCGAGCGATATCCGATGCTCGCGCGCGACCGTATCCTCGACGCGGCGGACCGCGCGGCCGCGCTCAAGGCGGGCACGTTCTGCATGGTGATCTCGGGCCGCTCGCCGGGCGGGCGCGTGTTCGAGAAGGTGCTGGACGCGGTGCGTGAGGTGCGCGCCCGGCACGATCTCAAGATCTGCGCGTGCCTCGGGCTGTTGAGCCAGGAGCAGGCGGTCGCGCTGAAGGAGGCCGGCGTGACACAGGTGAACCACAACCTCAACACGAGTGCGCGGTTCACGCCCGAAGTCGTCAGCACGCACACTTTCGAGGACCGCGTCGCGACCGTCGAGCAGGTGCGCGCGGCGGGGCTGAAGACGTGTTCGGGCGGAATCGTCGGGATGGGTGAGACGGACGACGACGTGATCGATCTCGCCCTGTCGCTGCGCGCGCTCGAGGTGCGGTCGGTGCCCGTGAACTTCCTCATCCCCGTGCCCGGCACGCCGTTCGAACACGTCCGCGCGCTCGACCCGCGGCGGTGTCTGCGCATCCTCGCGCTCTACCGCTTCCTGCTACCGTCGCAGGAGATCCGGATCGCCGGCGGACGCGAGGTGCACTTGCGGTCGATGCAGGTCATGGGGCTTTACGCGGCCAACTCGATCTTCATCGGCGACTATCTCACCACGCAGGGCGCGGCGGCGCGGGCGGATCTCGACATGATCCGTGATGCGGGCTTCGTCGTCGAGACGCCCGACGGCGAGCCGCTCGCCGGCGACCCGTTCGCTGGGCTCCCGGCGGCGTACCCGCGCGCGCCGCTGCCGATGGCGCAGCTGGGGTGAGCGCGTGAGCGACCCGACGGCTTCGGGCGCGCATGCGCCGAATTCGGCGTCGCCGGCGAGCTGGCGCGCCGACGCGGGCGGTGCGACCGCGGACGGCGCCGCCGACCCGACGTTAGGCGGCCGCCCGCCGGTCGCGCCCGTCGACCCCGAGATCGCCGACCTGCGGCGCTCGTACACGCGCGCGGCGCTCGACGAGAGCGACGTCGACGCGGACCCGACGGCGCAGTTCCGGCGGTGGTTTCGCGAGGCGCTCGACGCGAAGGCGGTCGAGCCGAACGCGATGACGCTCGCCACCGTCGCGGCCGACGGCACGCCCGATGCCCGCGTGGTGCTGCTCAAGGGCGCGGACGCGCGCGGGTTCGTGTTCTACACCGATTACCGCGGGCAGAAGGCGCAGGAGCTCGAGGCCACGCCCCGCGCGGCGCTCGTCTTCTGGTGGGCCGAGCTCGAACGGCAGGTGCGCGTCGTCGGCGCGGTCGAGCGCACGTCGCGCGAGGAGAGCGCAGGGTATTTCGCGACGCGGCCGCGCGGCAGCCAGATGGGGGCGTGGACGTCGCGGCAGTCGAGCGTGCTGCCCGACCGCGCCGCGTTGGAGCGAGACTTCGCGGCGACCGAGGCGCGGTTTGCCGACGGCAGCCCGGTGCCGCTCCCCGATCACTGGGGCGGGTACCGCGTCGTGCCCGCCGCGTACGAGTTCTGGCAGGGCCGCGCGAGCCGGCTGCACGACCGGATCCGCTACCTGCGGCACGGAACGGACTGGCGACGGGAGCGGCTGTCGCCCTGAGGTCGGCGATCTACTACATCGATAGTTGACAGGCGGCGGGGTGGCGGGTATCTACTAGTCAACTAGTAGATACTCTCGCTCCGCATCCATGTCGACCGTCACGTTCACCGATCGCGAGCTCGACGTCATGACCGTGCTCTGGGCCGCGGGCCCGAGCACCGTCGCGGACGTGCGCGAGTCGCTCGCCGCAGCCGGGCACGACCTCGCGTACACGACCGTCCTCACCGTGCTCCGCACCCTCGAGGCGAAGGGGCACGTCGCCCACGAGGAGGAGGGGCGCGCGCACCGGTACCGGCCGCTCGTCGAGCGCGAGGCGGCCGGGCGGAGCGCGCTCCGGCGGTTGTTGGGCACGGTGTTCGGCGGGTCGCCGGAGCTGCTGCTCACGCACCTCGTCGGCGAGCGCGGAGTAAGTGAGGACGAACTGCGGCGCATGCGGGCGCTGCTCGACGAGCGCCTCGGCGGCGCACCGGCGGCTCCGGAAGGCGCCGCCGACATCGATGCCGAGGGGAATGCCGGCCCGCGCACGTCGCGGAGGAAGCGATGATCGCGCTGATTGTCTACACGGTGACCGTGACGGCGCTCTGCGCGGCCGCGGCGGCCTGCGCC
>DASWUT010000684.1:0-3770 GCA_036401455.1 Gemmatirosa sp.
GCCCGCGGCGGCGCGGCCCGCGGAGGCCGACGTGGCGCGCCCCGCCGGCCGACTCCGCGCGCTGGCGGAGGAGGTTCGCGCGCTCGAGGCGCGGCTGCGCGAGGGGGGTGGCCCGGACAAAGCGGCTCGCCAGCACCAGCAGGGAAAGCTGACGGCGCGCGAGCGCGTCGCGCGCCTGTGCGACGCCGGGGCGCCGTTCATCGAGATCGGCCTGCTCGTCGCGTACGATCAGTACGACGGCCAGGCGCCCGGCGCGGGCGTCGTGACGGGGCTCGGCCGCGTGCACGGCCGCGAGGTCGTCGTCGTGGCCAACGACGCGACGGTGAAGGCGGGCTCGTGGTGGCCCGAGACGATCCGCAAGATCCTGCGTGCGCAAGAGATCGCGATGCGCTGCCGCGTGCCCATCATGTACCTCGTCGATTCCGCCGGCGTGAACCTGCCATACCAGGGGGGGGTGTTCCCCGGGCAGTACGGCGCGGCGCGGATTTTCTACTACAACTCGATCATGCGGCGGTACCTGCGCGTGCCGCAACTCGCGGCCGTGATGGGGCCGTGCATCGCCGGCGGCGCGTACCTGCCCGCGCTGTCCGACGTGATCGTGATGACCAAGGGCACGTCGTTCATGGGCCTCGGCGGGGCCAACCTCGTCAAGGGCGCGACCGGGCAGACGACCGACAACGAGACGTTAGGCGGCGCGGTCACGCACACCGAGCGGTCCGGCGTCGCGCACTACGCCGCCGACGGCGACGAGGCGTGCCTCGAGAAGCTGCGCGACCTCGTCGCGCGGCTCCCCGCGCCGCGCGAGGTCGCGACCGCGCCGGCGCGCGAGCCGGCCGCCGTGCCGGACTCGCTCTACGACGTGCTGCCGGCCGACCACCGGATGTCGTACGACATGCACGACGTGCTGCGCGCCGTCGTCGACGCCGGCGAGTTCGACGAATTCCAGGGGAATCTCGCGCGCGAGATGATCTGCGCCGACGCGCGGATCGACGGCATCGCCGTCGGCGTGATCGCGAACCAGCGCGGCCTGATCAAGGGGCGCGCCGGCGAGCGTCCGCGCTTCGGCGGAATCCTGTATGCCGAGAGCGCGGAGAAGGTCGCGTACTACATCGACCGCTGCGACCGACAGGGGATCCCGCTGCTCTTCGTGCAGGACGTGTCGGGGTTCATGGTCGGACCCGACGCGGAGCACGGGGGCATCATCCGCTCCGGGGCGCGCTTCGTCGAGGCGATGGCGACCGCACGCGTGCCGAAGCTCGTGCTCACCGTGAACCACGCCTCCGGCGCCGGCTACTACGCGATGGCGGGGCAGGGGTTCGACCCCGACTTCATCTTCTCGTGGCCGACCGGCCGCATGGGCGTGATGGAAGGCGAGAGCGCAATCCAGGCGGTGCACGGCCCAACCATCGAGAAGGCGCGGACGGCGGGGCAACCCGTCGGCCCCGACGTCGCGGCGGCGATCGACGAGATGCGCGCCGACTACGAGCACCAGCTCGACGCGCGGTACGCCGCGGCGCGCGGCTATGTCGACGCGATCGTCGCGCCAGAAGACACGCGCCAGACGCTCGCCCTCGCGCTGCGGGCCGCGCTGCAGAACCCCGGGCCACACCTCGGGGCATTCGTGCTGCCGGCGGGCGTGTGACGACGCGCATCGTGGCACTCGGCACACTGTTTCCTGACATCGCGTGACCAGTCCGCACACCACCGACCGCGTCGTGCGCGTCGCCTCTGGCCAGGGTTTCTGGGGCGATTCGCTCGACGCGCCGCGCCGCCAGGTCGAGGGCGGCCCCGTCGACTATCTCATGCTCGACTACCTCGCGGAGGTCACGATGTCCATTCTGCAGAAGCAGAAGGAACGCGACCCGGCGATGGGGTACGCGCGCGACTTCCTCGGCGCGATCGAGAGCGTGCTGCCCGCCGTCACCGACCGCGGCGTACGCGTGATCGCCAACGCTGGCGGGGTCAATCCGGAGGCGTGCGCGCGCGCCGTGCTCGGCGTCGCGCGCGAACACGGTGCGGCTGGCCGCGTTCGCGTCGGCGTGATCACCGGCGACGACCTGCTACCGCGACTCGATGATCTGCTCGCGAGCGGGCACGCGCTCCGCAACATGGACACCGGCGAGCCGCTCGACGCCGTGCGCGACCGGGTGCTTTCGGCCAACGCGTACATCGGCTCGACGCCGATCGTGGAGGCGTTAGGCCGCGGCGCGAACGTCGTCGTCACCGGCCGCTCCACCGACACCGCGCTGACGATGGCGCCGCTCCGCTACGAGTTCGGGTGGGCGGCGACCGACTGGAACCGACTCGCGGCGGGGATCGTCGCGGGGCACATCCTCGAGTGTGGGGCGCAGTGTTCGGGCGGCAACTGTCTGTACGACTGGCGCGGCATCCCCGATCTCGCCGACGTCGGGTATCCGATCGCCGAGGCGTCGTCGGACGGGTCGTTCGTCGTGACCAAGCACCCGCACACGGGCGGTCGCGTGTCGTTCCACTCGGTCGCCGAGCAGCTCGTCTACGAGATGGGCGACCCGCACGCGTACATCACGCCCGACGTGGTCGCCGACTTCACGTCGATTCGACTCGAAGAGATCGGGCCGGACCGCGTCCGCGTGCACGGCATCACGGGTGCGCCGGCGACCGACAAGCTGAAGGTGTCGATCGCCTACCGCAGCGGCTGGAAGGCCGTCGGCACGCTCGTCTACGCGTGGCCTGATGCGTACGAGAAGGCGCAGGTCGCCGACCGCGTCCTGCGCGAGCGGCTCGACCGCCTCGGGCTGCGCTTCGACGAGGTGCTGACGGAATACGTGGGCGCGAACGCGACGCACGGCGTCCTCGCCGGCGCGCCAGGTCCGGACCTCGCCGAGGTGCAGCTGCGCGTCGGTGTGCGGGGCGGCGACCGTCGCGCGGTCGAGCGGTTCACGCGGGAGCTCGCGCCGCTCGTCCTCAACGGGCCGCCGAGCGTCACCGGTTTCGCCGGCGGCCGGCCGAAGGTCGAGGAGGTCGTCGCCTACTGGCCTGCGCTCGTCGACAAGTCGGTCGTCCAAACACACGTCGAGGTGCTCGCGTGACCGCGGCCGCCGTCCCGACGACGGGCGAAACGACCGTCGCCGTTCGGCTGCTCGACATCGCGCACGCGCGATCGGGCGACAAGGGCGATACGGCGAACGTGGGTCTTATCGCACTGCGTGCCGGGTGGTACCCGGTGATCGCCGACCACGTCACGCGCGAGCGCGTCGCCGAGCATTTTCGTGGCGTCATCACCGGCGACGTGGTGCGCTACGAGCTGCCCAACCTGCTCGCCCTCAACTTCCTGCTGCACGGCGCGCTCGGCGGTGGCGGCACGCTCTCGCTCAAGACGGACGCGCAGGGGAAGGTGTACTCGACCGCGCTGCTCCGGCTCGTACTCCACGTCGACGCCGACCTCGCGGCGCGACTGGACCTGCCCAGGCGTTAGGCACCGACACCCGTGAACGCGATCACGCGCGCGAAGCTCGGACTCGCCGTCATGGCGGCGATCTTCTTCGCCGGCTCGCTCCGCTCGGGCGTCGACTGGCCGCGCTGGGTCGCGATCGCCCTGCTCGCCGCCGCGGTGCTGCTGCGCTTCGCCGGCCCCCGCCGAACCGATCACTCATGATGCTGCACACGGAAGGCGTCACGTTCGACTGGCCCGGCATCGGCGCACAGTTCGTGACCTACCTCGGCAACTTCTCGCTCTACGGCGCGCTCGGCGCGCGCGCGGTCGCACCGCGGATCGGCGCGGCGCCCGACGC
>DASWUT010000685.1:0-1689 GCA_036401455.1 Gemmatirosa sp.
TCGGCCGGGCCGCCCTCGACGATGCCGGCGTCCAGCAGCCGCGCCACGTTGGGGTGTTCGAGGCGCGCGAGCGCACGCCGTTCGGCGAGGAACCGCGCGGCCGCGCGCGCGTCGCGCGCGTAGGCCGCACGCACGAGCTTCAGCGCGACCCGCCCCCCGACGTCGACACGTTCCGCGAGGTGTACCGCCCCCATCCCGCCGCGGCCGAGCAGGCGGACGACGCGGTAGACCCCGACCCGGTCGCCAGGCGCGAGCCGCGGCGCCGTGCCCTGCCACATCGAGGCGGCCGCCGCCATGCTGGACGGCTGGTCGGTGGGCGCGCCGGCCGCCGGCGGACGAGCGTCAGCTGCATCGACGCGCACCGATCGTGGTGGCCCGTCCGACGCGGGGCGCCCGTCGGCGTCATGGCCGTCGGCATCATGGCCGTCGGCGTCGGTACCCGTCGTGTCGTCCGGCTCGGCCAGCAGGTCGGCCAGGCACCCTCCCGAGAGCCACACGCTGGCGGCGCCCCCCGCGACCGCCCGATCCGCGGCGAGCAGCGCGAGCACGGCCGCGACGAGGTCCGGCTCGTCCGGGTGGTGGCGCCGCAACCATTCGGCCCGCTGGTCCGGCGGCACGTCGAGCGCGCCATGGAACAGGGCTTCGGTGATCGCGAGGGTGTCGCGCGGCGAGCGGGCCGGACGCCGCGGCGCTCCCCCCTCCGCGGACGGGTCGGGCGGGGCACCTGGGACCGGGCGGGTCAACGCCGGGAAGACGACGGGGGGGTGGGCCGGACGGAAGCGCATGGGTACGGTGGACGGACGCCGGCGGGGTGCCGGCCCGGGTCGCCCTCCATTCCTGTACCGGACTGTGATGCGCGGCCGATCAGTCCGGCCCCGCCGGGGGGTCCGCGGCCGTCAGGGCCTGCTGCAGCCACGCGCGCGCAAAGCGCCAGTCGCGCTGCACGGTGGCCGGCCCGACGCCGAGCGCGGCGGCCGTTTCCTCGACCGAGAGCCCGGCGAAGTACCGACACTCGACCACACGGGCCTGCCGTGGGCTGAGCGCGGCGAACCGCTCGAGCGCCTCGTCGAGCGCGAGGATCTCTTCGGGGCGCGCCGGCGCGAGGCCGAGCGCCTCGTCCAGCGTGACCGTCCACGACGTCCCGCCACCGCGCTTGGCCGCCATCCGGGCCTCCG
This sequence comes from Gemmatirosa sp., assembly GCA_036401455.1. Lineage (GTDB taxonomy): Bacteria > Gemmatimonadota > Gemmatimonadetes > Gemmatimonadales > Gemmatimonadaceae > BPUI01. The sequence goes on from DASWUT010000685.1 coordinate 1,176, forward strand.
CCGCGTTGACGAGCACCTGGCGCATCGCGCGGGCGGCGGTGTTGAGGAAGTGCTCGCGACTCACCCACCCCGCGTGGCCGCGCAGCTTGAGGTAGGTCTCGTGGACGAGCCCGGTCGTGCTCATCGTCTGCGCCGCCCCGCGCCGGCGCGCGCTCCGGGCGCGCCGGCGCAGCTCGGCGTACAGCTCGGAGAAGAGCGCGTCAGCGCCGGGCAGCGGCTCGGCGGATGGCGCGTCTGGGCTCGGCGGGGAACCGGTCACGACGACGGGGCGGCGGAGGGGACGCACCGGGAGGCGCGCCGGGGCGTGCGCCGACGGGCACGCAGGCACCCAGCGAAGCGGGGCATGCTAGACCTCGCCCCACCAGCCCGCTAGCCCCACCCCGGACCACGTCGCGGCGGCGCCGCTACGGCCCGATGAGCGCCGTCGGCGCGCCGAGCGTGACCATTCCCCCATGCGCCGTCTGACTCAGCACCCGTGCCGCCGGAAGGCCGCCGACGAGCGTCGTCGGTGAAC
>DASWUT010000686.1:0-1573 GCA_036401455.1 Gemmatirosa sp.
AGCAGGCCGCGCGCGGCACGCGCGACTCGCTCCGCTTCACCCGCGCGCCGGCGCGTGCGTCGGTGCGCGTGGAGCTGGAGTTCGACCTCGCGGGGCACCGCTACCGCGTCGTGCGCGGCCTGACGAGCGCGGAGGTCTACCTCGATAACGCGCCGTCGCCGGTCGCGAACTCGATCACCGGCGTCACCGAGCTGCTGCAGCGGCGGCTCGGGATGACGAAGGGGGAGTTCTTCAACACGTACTTCACGGGGCAGAAGGAGCTCTCCGTGATGGCCGCGATGGGACCGACCGAGCGCGCCCAGTTTCTCTCGCGCGTGCTCGGCTACGAGCGCCTGCGCGCCGCGCAACACCTCGTCCGCGAGCGGCGGAAGCTCGTCGTCGCCGAACTGCAGGGGCTCCGCTCCGGTCTGCCCGACCCCGACGTCGTCCGCGCGGCGCTGCGCGAGGGCGAGGCGCGAGTCGCCGCTGCCCGCGCGGCCGCTGAACAGGCCGAGCGCGGCCGCGTGCAGGCGCAGGAGCGCCTCGCGTCGGTCGTCCCGCGGTGGCAGGCGGTGCAGGAGGCGCGCGAGCGCGCGGTGGCCCTCGCCGGCGAGCTGCGGGTGGCCGAAGGCGAGGGGGCGACGCTCGCCCGCGAGGTCGAGCGGATCGCGCGCGAGGTCGAGGCGGCGACCGCCGCGGGCGCAGAGGTCGAGCGCCTCGCCTCGCTGCTCGCGCCGCTGCCGATCCTGCGCACCGAGCTGGCACGCCTGGACCAGCTCGCGGCCGCGGAAGGGCGTCGCCAGGCGCTGCTCGACTCGGAGCGCGCGCTCGGCGAGGAAGCGGCGAAGTTCGCCGAGCGGCGCGCGAAGCTCGCCGCGGCGCCCACGCTCGAGCGCGACACGGAAACGCAGCTCGCGGCGCGGCGCGGCGAACTGGACACCGTGCAGACCGAGCACGAAGCGCAGCGCACCGCGTACGTCCGCGACCGGCAGGAAGCGGATACCAAGCTCGAGGCGTTGCGCGCACAGTTCGCGGACGCCAAGACGCAGCGCGACCGTGTGCAGCAGCTCGGCCCGGAGAGCCCATGTCCGACGTGCACGCGGCCGCTGGGCGCGAGCTTCACGACCGTGCTCGACGCGCTCGACGACCAGCTCGACACGCTGAATGCCAACGGGCAGTATTTCAAGAACCGGCTGAAGCAGCTGGACGCTGAACCCGAGGCGCTGCGCACGTTAGGCGAACGACGCCGCGCGCTCGCCGCCGACGTCACCGCGCTGGAGCGCCGGTTCGCGAAGTGCCAGGCGGCGGTGCAGGAGCTGCGGCTGGTCGAGCAGGACGCGGCGTCGCGCGAGCGCCGCCTCGCCGGCGTGCGGGCCGATCTCGCCGCGCTGCCCGGCGGCTACGACCACGCCGCGCACCGGGCCGCGCGGGTCGAGACCGAGCGCCTCACGCAGCTCGACCGCGAACGGGTGCGCGCCGAGGCGACCGTCGCGCGTGCGGCCGACGCACGCGCCGCACTCGACCGCGCGACCGCCGCGCTCGCGCAGACGCGCGCGCGGATCGACGCGCTGCGCGCGCGCGCGGCGGCGACGCC
>DASWUT010000687.1:0-2720 GCA_036401455.1 Gemmatirosa sp.
CGCGGCCGCCCGCGGCCACGTCAGACGGCGGGTCGCCCGCGGCGGGCGGCGAGGGTGTGGCGGGCCTCGGCGACGGCGGCCGCGAGGCGGGCCGCGGCCTCGTGGGCCTGGGCGGCCGTGTGGTCGGCCTGCACCTGCAGCCGGAAGCGCGCCGCACGCACGCCCACGGCCGGGAACTCGACCAGGTTGGCGAACAGCCCGCGGCGCAGCACGCCCCCACTGGCCAGGCGGGCCAGCGGCGTGTGCCCGATCAGCACCGGCACCACCGCGGCCGGCTCGCCCAGGCACTCCAGCCCGTGCGCGGCCAGCGCCGTGCGCAGGGCGCCGACGTTGGCCAGCAGCCGCGCCCGGCGCGCGTCGCCCTCGGGCCCGCGCACGATGGCCAGCGCCTGGCGCACCACGGCCACCTGCAGCGGGGAGAGCGCGTTGCTGAACGTGTAGGGCCCGCCGTAGGCCTCCAGGTAGGCCCGGACCCCGGCCGAGCGCGTGGCCACGAAGCCGCCGTTCGCGGCAAAGGTCTTCGAGAACGCGCCCATCACCAGGTCCACCTCGCCCAGCAGCCCCGAGCGGCCCACGTGGCCCGTGCCTCCGGGGCCGAGCGCGCCGAAGTCGTGCGCCGCGTCGACGAGGAGCGTGGCCTGGTACGCCCGGCAGACGGCCTGCATGGCGCGCAGGTCGGGCGAGTCGGCGTCCATGGAGAACAGGCCCTCGGTGAGCACCAGGATGCCGTGCCGGGCGTCGGTGGCGCGGATCTGGGCGAGGGCGCGCTCCAGGGCCGGCACGCTCAGGTGCTCGACCCGGGTCACGTTCGGGGTCGCGGCCTGGGCCCCGGCCTGGAGCGAGGCGTGGGCCAGGCGGTCCATGACCACGTGGTCGTCGGGGCGCACGAGCGCCGTCACGGCCGCGAACGCCGCGCCCCAGCCGCTGGAGAAGAGCACGACGTGCTCCATCTGGAGCGTGGCGGCGAGCTCGCGCTCCAGGGCGCGCGACGGGGCCGAGCGCCCCTGCAGTGCGCCCGAGCCGCCCGAGTGCACGCCGTAGCGGGCGAGCGCGTCGGCCGCGGCCGCGAGCACGGCCGGGTGGGCCGCGAGCGAGAGGTAGTCCTGGGTGGCGAAGTTGAGGCCGTCCACATAGGTGGCGCCCGCGGCGGCGTCGGCCGCCATCCCGGGGGCGAACTGGGCGCCCTCGGCGCGGGCCACGGGGCCGACGCCGCCGGCCACGGCCCGGGCGTAGGGCCAGACCTCGGCGGCGCGGCGGGCGGCGATCCAGGGGGCGATGGCGGCGGTGCGGGCGATGAGGTCGGGGCCGGTGGGCCGGGCGAACTCGGCAAAGCTGCCCCGCAACGGATCGATCCCGCCCGCACTCGCGGGCTCGGGCGCACTCAGAGACGCGCTCAGGGGCGCGCTCGCCCCAGGAGCGACCGGCGCAGCGGCGACCGGCGCGGGGGCGACCGGCGCGGGGGCGACGTCGGCCGCGACCGGCGCGGGCGCGGCAGGAACGGACGACGGACGGGGCGCGGACGGGGCGGCGGTCGGCGGCACGGCGAGCTCGGTTCGAGACACGGAGGTGGGGCGGCAAGGAGAACGGCGCAACAGTCTCGGCGGGCCGCACGCGATCTTCACTCGGCCACGTGCACCAACGACGGCGACGGCGCATTCGGACGGCGACGACCTCCGAAGCAAGGTCTCTCCTGCCGTCCGAGGCAAGATGCAGGACGTTCGACGAACAGACGGTACGAATGCGGAGCAGGTTGGACAACGCGCGCGGCGCGCTCCGGCGCAAGCGCGAAACACGGCCGATCATCGATCGTCCTTCTCGCGCCTGTGCGATGCGTCACATATCGTATCGTGTGCCCGACTCGTTCTGGCGTCACACGCGACCACACTGCAACGCCGCCTGATGGCGCGCGTCTCGCCGTACTTTACCCGCTGCCGTCTACCCGTCGAGTCCCATGGTCATTCGCATCCACGCCCAGGACGACGTGTGCCCCGCCACCGTCGTCGGATCGGACGCCAGCGCCGGCGAGGCGGACGCGCGGCTCCGCGCCGTGCTCGGCGCCGTCGCGTCCCTCGTCGTGCAGCTCGACGTGGAGGGGCGCGTCACGTTCGTGAACGAGGCATTCCTCGACGCGACCGGCTGGGCGCGCGGTGACGTCGTGGGCGCGGATTGGGGCGATGGCTTCGTGCCGGCCAGCTGCGAGACGCGCGCCCTGGTTGCCGCCGCCATCGGCGGCGTATCGGCCCGCGGTCAGGGGGAGCTCTTCACGCTGCACGGTGATCTGCGCCGCGTCGCCTGGGAGATCGTCGCGCTGCGCGACGACGCGGGCCGGCCCTGCGGCGCCGTGTGCATCGGCCGCGACGTCACGGACGAACGTCGCGCCGCGCGCGAGCGCACCCGGCTCACCCGCGAGCTCGCCGCGCGCGTCGACCGCGACGCGCTCACGGGGCTGCTCAATCGGCGCGGGTTCGTGCGCGAAACGGCGCACGCCGTGCGCGTCGCGGCGCGCAACCGGCGGACCGACGCCGTGCTGTGCGTGCGGGTGGACGGACTCGCCGCCGCGTACGCGACGCACGGCGACGCGGCGGGCGATGACGCCGTCTGCTCGGTCGCCGAGTTGCTGCGCGGCGTCGTGCGCGACTCCGACGTCATCGCCCGGATCGCCGACGACGCGTTCGCGGTGTACGCGGTCGGCACCGGCACGCCGCACCACGGGGCGGCTG
>DASWUT010000688.1:0-3827 GCA_036401455.1 Gemmatirosa sp.
GGTCGCGGGCTTCGCCGTCGCCGCCGCGCGCTGCACCCCATCCTCCCAGTCCTCGGCGGGCTCTGCGCCGTCCCCGACCAGTGCGCCGGGTGGCGCGACCAGCGGCGGCGCGGCCGCTGGCGGCGCGGGCACGGGCGGCACCGTGAATCCGGGCGGCACGAACACGCCGGGCGGCACGACCACGCCTTCGCCGGGTGGAACGACGACGCCAGGTACGCCGCCGGTGCCGAGCACGTCGCCCACCCCGCCGGGCACGACGCCGCCGGCGCGCTGACCGATGCCGCGGGGGTGGTAGCGCGGGGCCGGCGCGCGGCGTTGGGACGGCGAGGGTGAACGGGCGGGAACGCGGTATCGACCCCGCCCCACCAACCCCGTCGTTCCAACACCGCCCGACCAACGCCGCCCCACCCCCGCGTCTTCCGCCCTACCCGCCCAACCGCACCACGTCCGCCTCGGTATCCACATCGAACGCCGCGGCGGGCATCGGCACGGGCGTGACCAACGCCGCGTGCGCACGTAGCCAGCGCCCAGCCCCCGCATCGCCCGTCCGTGTCCGGAACGCGTCCAGATGGTCGCGCCCGATCACCGCGGGCACGCCGAGCGTTCCGGCATACTCCGCCGCTACCGCCGTCGCGGGCCCGGCGAACGCATCGATCAGCGCGCCTAACGCGCGCGCGTCGACGAGCGGCTGATCGCAGACGGTCAGCAGCACGCCGTCCGTGGGCGCGTCGCCCGATCCCGCGCTACCCGAGCCCGCGTCGAGCGCGCGCAGCCCCGCCGCGAGTGATGCGCCAAGTCCGTCCGCCCAGCGCGCGTGCGTGATGACGTCGATTCCCGCCACGCCGTCGAGCGCGGGCGCGATCTCCGCCGCCCGCGCGCCGAGCACGACGACGACCGGCCGCGCGCCCGCGTCGACGGCCGCGCGCACGGCACGCCGCACGAGCGGCTCGCCCTCATGGAGCACGAGCTGCTTCGGCCGTCCGAGGCGGGTCGATGCGCCGGCGGCGAGAACGACCGCGGCGACGCGCACGGGGCAGGCCGTTCGTCAGACGTCGGCGTGGATCGGCGCGCGCCGCGTCCGCAGGTGTCCGCCCCCGCGGCCGCTCGCCGCCGCGCTCACCTCGGCCACGATCGCGAGCGCGATCGCCTCCGGCCCGTCGCCCCCGACGTCGAGGCCGACGGGGGCGAAGAGCGAGGCGAGGCGCGCGTCGGGCCACGTGCGGCCGACCGAGGCGAGGTCGGCAAGCATGCGCTCGGTGCGCCGGCGCGGGCCCATCACGCCCACGTAGCCCGCCTCGGCGTCGAGCAGGGCGCCGAGGTAGGCGCGGTCGCGCGCGTAGTCGTGCGACATGACGACGGCCGCGGTGCGCGCGGCGATCGGGACCGCGTCGGCCAGCTGGTCGGGATCGGCGCAGGCGGCCATGCGGGCACCCGGGAAGCGATCGCCCCGACCGGCCGACGTCGCGTGTGGGGCGATCACGGTCACGTCCCAGCCGAGTCCGGCCGCAAGGCGGACGACGGGGGCCGCGTCGGGCCCGCTGCCGCAAACGACGAGGCGCACGGGCGGGGCGACGCGCTCGACCGCGACCTGCACGCCGCCGATGTCGAGCGTGGCCGGCGCGTCGGGCAGCGCGGCGAGCACACGGGCGAGCGTGGTGCCGTCGCCCCAGTCGCCGTCACACCGCGGGCCGGCGGGGGTGACAAGCACGCGCGCGCCGACCGCAGGGGCCGCGCCCGATGAATCGACGTCCGGTATGCGCACCACCGTCGCGAGCGGTGCGGGCGCGTCGCCGGCGAGCGCGCGGTCGAGCAGGGCGGCGAGCGCCGCAGCGCGCGTGGGCGCGAGCGGCTCGAGGAGCACCTCGACCGTGCCGTCGCAGCCGAGTCCGAGTCCCCAGACCACGTCCTCGCCCGCGTCGTTGTTGTAGGTGACGAGCGCGGGCGCGCCGGTCGCGCGCACGTGCGCGGCGTGGGCGACGAGGTCGGCTTCCAGGCACCCCGCGCTCACCATGCCGACCGTGGTGCCGTCGGCGCGGACGAGCATCCGCGCACCGACGCCACGGTAGGCCGCGCCGACGACGCGCACGACGCTCGCCAGCACGACGTCGCCGCGCCCGGCCTGTTCGGCCAGCGCGGCGACCACACGGCGTTGGTCGCTCATCGGGCGGTCCGTCGCGTCAGACGAGCAGCTTGTCGGGCGTGAGCGGCAGGTCGCGGATGCGCTTCCCCGTCGCGTGGTATGCCGCGTTGGCGATGGACGCCGAGAGCCCGGTGATGCCAATCTCGCCGATCCCCTTGATGCCTAACGGGTTGACGTAGGGATCCTTCTCGTCGACGAAGTGCACGTCGATCGTGTGCACGTCGGCGCTCACGGGGACGTGGTAGTTGGCGAGGTCGGAGTTCACGTAGCGGCCATTGTGCGGGTCGACGTGCACCTCTTCCATGAGCGCCATCCCGATCCCGAAGACGATGCCGCCGATGAGCTGGCTCTGCGCGGTCTTCGCGTTCAGCCGGTTGCCGACGCCGTACACGCCGACCACGCGCGGCACGCGGATCTCGCCCAAGTCGCGGTCGACGCGCACCTCGGTGAACACCGCGCCAAACGAGTGCATCGAGTACTGCTTGGCCTCGTCGCCGGGCTGCGCCGTCTCCAGCGCCTCGATCGGCTTGTTGCCGTGTCGCGCGATGAGCTGAACGTAGGTCTCGCCCACGCTCGGGTTGGAGGCGAGGTACATGCGGCCATCCGCGACGCGCACGTCGTCCTCCTGCGCGGCGTGCAGCGGCGACGCGGGATCGCTGATCGCCATCTGGATCGCCACGCGCCGCGCCCCGCGCGCCGCGGCCTGCACCGCCGAGCCCGTGGACGCAGCCGTGCGCGATCCGCCGGAGCCCGGGTTCTCGGGCATCAGCGTGTCGCCGAGCTCGAAGCGCACGCGCTCGGGTGGAAGGCCCAGGCCGTCGGCCGCGATCTGCGTCATCACCGTGTACGTGCCCGTCCCGATATCCTGCGAGCCGGCCAGCACCCAGCCGCGCCCGTCGGGGAAGATGCGCGCGAGCGCCTGCGCCTTGTCGCGCTTGGCCGGGTACGTCGCCGTGGCCATCCCGTACCCGACGAGCCAGCGCCCGTCGGTCATCGAGCGCGGCTGTGGCGTGCGCCGCGACCAGCCGAAGCGCTCCATCCCCTCCTGGTAGCACTGCCGCAGCGACTTGCTCGACCACGGCTTGTTGCTCTCCGGGTCCTGCTCGGCGTAGTTGCGCAGGCGGAGCGCGACCGGGTCCATCTGCAGCGCGTACGACAGCTCGTCCATCGCGCTCTCGAGGGCGAACGTGCCGCTCGCCTCGCCCGGCGCCCGCATGAACGTGGGGGTGCCGACGTTGATCCGCGCGAGCGCGTGGTCCGTCTGGCAGTTGGGCGCCGCGTAGATGATCCGCGTCGACACCGCCGACGGCTCCAGCCAGTCCTCGAGCATCGACGTGTTGGACGTGCTCACGTGCCGGATCGCCGTGAGCTGGCCGTCGCGCATCGCGCCCAGCTGCACGTGCTGCACGGTGCGCGGCCGCGCGCCCACCGGACCGAACATCTGCTTGCGCGTGAGCACGAGCTTCACCGGCCGCCCGACCTGCTTGGCGGCGAGCGCCGAGAGCAGCACGTGCGACCACGCCGAGCCCTTGGAGCCGAAGCCGCCGCCGACGAAGTACGACACGACGCGCACGTTCTCCGGCGGCAGCTGGAACGCCTTGGCGATCGTGTTGCGCACGCCGAAGATGCCCTGCGTGGCGTCGTAGACCGTCACGCGGTCGCCGTTCCACACCGAGAGCGTCGCGTG
>DASWUT010000689.1:0-5457 GCA_036401455.1 Gemmatirosa sp.
GGCACCGTCGAGCTGGACGTGGCTCCGGACCGTCGCCGGCACCCACCCTCGGTTCGCATTACGGTCCGCGACACGGGCGTTGGCATTCCCCCGGAACAGCTCGGCCGCGTGTTCGATAAGTTCTATCAGGCGAGTAATCAGGACGGCGCGTCGTCGAAGGGGACCGGGCTCGGGCTCGCGATTTCGAAGGAGATCGTCGAGGCGCACGGCGGCTTCATCAGCGTCGAGAGCACGCCGGGTGTCCGCACCGAATTCATCGTCACGCTCCCGGTGACCGCGCACGACGCGACGACCCTCGTCACCGGCGACGACCGCAGCGCCGAGCACGAACCCGACGCCGCAGACGGCCCGACGGCTTACGCGGAGAGCGCGTCGTGAGGCGTTCCGCGCCCGCGCGGTTCCGTCCGCGCCGGGACAGGGTTCGATCGGCACTTCGGGTGAGCCTCGCGGTCGCAAGCATCGCGGTCGTTGCCTGCGCCGCGCGTCGCCCACACCGCCCCGAACCGGTCGTCGACCCGGTCGCGCAGGTCTGGGCGACGACGCTCGATAGCGCGCGCGTTGCCATGGCCGACGGGCGCGGTCCTCGCGCCGACACGATCCTGACCGCGTTCCGCACCGAGTACGCGGGCCGGCCGCAGAGCGCCGAAGCGCTCTACTGGCGCGCGCTCGCGCGCCTGGACCTCCCCGCCCCGCCGGGCGGCGTGCGGCTCGCCGTGACCGACCTGGATGCGTACCGCGCCACACTTGCGCCCGCGCATCTGACCGAGGCGGTCGTCCTGCGCCGCATGCTCACGCAGCTCGACTCGGCGCGGGCGATCACGATCGTCGTCGATCGTCCGGCGACGACGTCACGCGCCGGGCTCGTACCGCGGGACACGCTGCGGGCGCGAGAGGAGGAGCTGCAGCGCACGCGCGCCGACCTGTCCGCCGCGCAGGCCGAGCTGGACCGCGTGCGCCGACGCCTCGCGGCACCGAGCCGGCGGCCGTGACACGCCGTCGCCGCGTCCGCGCCTAACCGACCCGAAACAGCTCCATCGCGCGCGCGTAGCGCGCTCCCAGGATCGCCCGAAATTCACGGTGCTCGGGGCGCGTCAGCTCGGGGTCGCTGGCGAGCAACAGGTCGGCCGACGCGCGCGCGCGCAGGTTGAGTTCCTCGTCGCGCACCGGGTCCGCGATCCGGAACGCCGGATCGCCGCTCTGCTGCTTGCCGAACAGGTCGCCCATCCCGCGCAGCTGTAGATCGGCGCGTGCGATCTCGAACCCGTCTTCCGTGCCGACGAAGATGCGCAGACGCTCGGCCGCCTCGTTGCCCACGTCGCCGAGCAGGACGCAGTAGCTCTGCTCGCCCCCGCGGCCGACGCGTCCGCGGAGCTGGTGCAGCTGCGAGAGACCGAACCGCTCCGGATGCTCGATGACCATCACCGTGGCGTTCGCGACGTCGATCCCGACCTCGATCACGGTCGTCGCGACGAGGATGTCGAGCGCTCCGTCGCGGAACGCGCGCATCACGGCGTCCTTGTCGTCTCCGGGCAGTTTTCCGTGAAGCAGACCGACGCGCCGAGCCGCGAAGGCGCCAGCGGTCAGCTCCTCGTACGCCACAGTCGCGGCCTTGAGGTCGATTTTTTCGCTCTCCGCGACGAGTGGGTAGACGATGTATGCCTGGCGGCCGGCCGCGACCTGCTGGTCGACGAAGGCGAGCACCCGGTCGCGCGCGCTCTCCGGCCGCAGCGCGCTCGTGATCGGGCGTCGCCCCGGAGGCTTCTCGTCGAGGATGCTGACGTCGAGATCGCCGTGGAGCGTGAGCGCGAGCGAGCGCGGGATCGGCGTCGCGGTCATGAGCAGGACGTCCGGCGCGCGCCCCTTCGCGCCGAGGGCCTTGCGCTGCTCGACCCCGAACCGGTGTTGTTCGTCGATCGCGACGAAGCCGAGCCGCGCGAAGTGCGTCGCCTCCTGCACGAGCGCGTGCGTGCCGATGACGAGGAGGGGTTCGTCGCGCGCCATGCGCTCCGCAGCGTCGCGCCGCTCGCGCGCGCCGAGCCGGCCGGTGACGAGCAGCGGCTCGATCCCGAGCGGAGCGAGCAGGCGGGCGAACGTGCGGTGATGCTGCTCTGCGAGCAGCTCCGTCGGCACCATCACCGCGGCCTGCGCACCGTTCTCCATCGCGAGTAGCGCGGCGAAGAGCGCGACGATCGTCTTGCCACTGCCGACGTCGCCCTGCAACAGCCGGTGCATGCGCCGCGGACTCGTCATGTCGATCACGATCTCGCGCAGCGCGCGCGTCTGCGCGCCCGTGAGTTCGAACGGCAGCGCCGCCTTGAGACGCGACGTGAGGTCGCGCCGGTTCACGAGCGCCACACCGTCGCGCCCCTCGCGCGCGATCGCGTTCGCGCGGCGGTGCAGGATCTGCCACGCGAGCAACTCCTCAAATGCGAGCCGCGCGCGCCCCTCCAGCGCCTCAGCGATCGACGCCGGGCGATGCACCATGCGGAGCGCGTCGGGCAGGTCCGGCACGCCCGCGTCGCGCAGGATCGCGGCGGGCAGATGCTCGCGGATCTGCGGCAGCAGTTCGTCGAGGTGCGTGTCGACGAGCGCGCGAATCTGCTTGAAGCTCAGCCCCTCGGTCGCGGGATAGACCGAAAGCACGCGCCCGCCGACTGTTCCGGCATCCTCGGGCCCAAGGTTGACGAACTCGCGCGGCTGCAGCTGACGGCCGTGAAAGAATCGCACGCTCCCGCTGAGCAGGAGCATGTCGTTCTTCTGAATCACGCGATCCAGAAACGGCTGGCCCGGCCAGCTCGCCTCGAGCATCCCACTCGCGTCCTGCACGACCGCCTGAAAGATCCGCAGGCCCTTGCGCGTCGGGACGACGCCCTTGGACACGACGCGTCCGATCACGGTCCCCTCCATCCCGGGCTCGAGCGCTGCGATCCGCGTCACCGTACTCGCGTCCTCGTACCGGTGCGGCACGTGCAGCAGCAGGTCACGCGCGGTATGCACGCCGAGGCGCGCGAGCGCGTCAGCGCGCGCCGGACCGACGCCCTTGATGTAGGTGACGGGCGTGTCGAGCGTGAGGCGGGGCGCGGCCGTGGGGCGCGAGGCGGTCACGTTAGGCCGAACCTGAGATGACACGCGCCGCGACCGCACCGCGCAGCGTCACGCCTCGGCCAGCTCCCGCGCGAACGCGGCGGCGTCGAACGGTTCGAGGTCGTCCGCCGCCTCGCCCGTGCCGACGAACTTGACCGGCAGATCGAGCGCTTCGTGGACGGCGACGACGACCCCGCCCTTTGCGGTGCTGTCGAGCTTCGTCACGACGATCCCGGTCAACGGCACCGCTTCGGCGAACTGCTTCGCCTGCTGGACCGCGTTCTGCCCGATCGTCCCGTCGAGCACGAGCAGCGTCTCGTGCGGCGCGCCCGGCAGCCGCTTCGAAACGACGCGGTGCACCTTCTTCATCTCTGCCATCAGGCCCGCGCTCGTGTGCAGGCGGCCTGCCGTGTCGATGATGACGACGTCGACGCCGCGCGTGACTGCCGCGTCGACCGCATCGAAGGCGACCGCCGCCGGATCGGTCCCCGGCTTGGCGCCGACGAACTCGGCCCCCGCGCGCTCGGCCCAGACGCGTAGCTGATCGATCGCGCCCGCGCGAAACGTGTCGCCCGCGCCGACGAGCACCCGCTTGCGCTCGCGCCGAAGCCGGGCGGCGAGTTTGCCGATGAACGTCGTCTTGCCCGCCCCGTTCACGCCGACGACGAGGATGACGGTCGGTCCGGATGGTGGCACCTGCAGCGCGACGTCGCTGTTCCCCTCGCGCAGCTCGGCCTCGACCAGCCGACGAAGGGCGTCCTGGAATTCGTGCTCGGTACGGATAAGGCCTTTCTGCGCGTAGCCGCCGATCTTGTCGACCAGCGCGAGCGTCGTCGGCACGCCGAAGTCGGCCGCCAGCAGGCCCTCTTCGAGCTGTTCGAGCGAGCCATCCCGCACGCCACCGCGCAGCAGCACGCCGACGTCGGCGTTCGCGATGTCCTTGAAGCGCTGCCAGAGCGAACGTTTGGGAGCGTCGCCTTCGCGACGGAAAAGCCGAGCCATGTGCAGGGAGTGTTCGGGCGAGAAGTGCGGCGCGGAAGGCCGGACGCCGCCGGCTTATCGCAGTCCGAGCCGTCGGCGCGCGACCCACTCGGCGCACAGTAACAGCGTCGCGGCGGCGAGGGGCCAGCCCGGCGCGATCGGGGTCGCCGGCGCGCCCGCGGCTGCCCGCGCCAAGCCGATCGGCCCCGAGCGCAACGCCGCGCGGCGCGGCAGCAGCTCGGCGGACGCGTTGACGACGAGCACGCCGCCGCCATCGACGTCGTACACCCCAGGCGGCGGAGAGTCGCTCTGCATCTCGCCGGTGGCTGCGTCGCGGCGCAACACGACGCTGAGCGAATCGTGCGTCTCGCGGCGTACCAGCCTGGCGCGCGCCGCGCTGTCCCGTGCGGGGACGCCCCGCCACACGACCGGCGCGCCGGACCGTACCGCAGCCGCCGTCGGGACGATCGTCGATGCAGTCGCTACCGGCGCATCCACGAGCCAGTCGAACAACGCGCCCCATAATGCGGGCGTCGCGACTGCTCCCGCCCCGCCGCGAAACGACCAGCGCCAGAACCCACCCGCCGCGATGACCGCGACGCGGCGTTCTCTGGCGTCGACTCCCCCGGCTACGATGGTCCGCGACGGACCGCGGCGGCCCGCGCGGGCGATCACGCCCGACCATCGCTGGCCGAGGGACGCGACCGCCGCGGCGGCATCGGCCGCCGCGGGGCTGAGGTTCACCGGCGGCAGACTGTCCCACGGCAGGCCGGCGACCGCGGCGAGGGGACCGGGCGCGGCCGACGGTGCCGCGTACCAGTCGACGGTCGTATCCGTCGCGTCGGCCGTCGGGACCAGCGCGAGCGCACCCCGCCCGAGCGTCCGCGGCGCCCCGAGCGCTGAAGTGTCACCGTGCAGCACGAGCAGCGCCGCGCCCGCGGCTGCCGCCCGCACATCGGCCTCGCGCGCCGGCGCGAGCGTGCCCGCGACGCGCCACGCGCCGGGCGCCACACGGAAGTACGTGCGAACCGGAACGGCGAGCGCGCCGCGCAACACGGACAGCGCGACACCGACGTCGAAGTCGGGTGCCGTGCTGACGACGACGGCGCGTGGGGCCGACGTGATCTCGATTGCTCGGCGCGCCGTGTCGTTGCGCGGCTCGCGATCGCCCGGAACCGAGACGAAGGCTTCGACGATGCCGGGATGCGGGCGCATCGTCGGAGCGACTGGGATCGGAACCGCGATCGTGACACGACCGTACGCGCTCAGCGCCGGGAGCGGCCGGTCGGCCACGGCGGCGCCGCCGTCGAGGCGGACTGCAACACGGCCCGCGGGCGCGCCCGCGGCGTCGGCGGCGATCGTCACCGCCACGGAGCCGGTGTCCCCCGGCGC
>DASWUT010000690.1:0-2161 GCA_036401455.1 Gemmatirosa sp.
CCCGCCTGCTCGGGCCAGGTGCAGAGGAATCCAGTCGGGGCCGTGCGCATGGCCGCCTGCGCGGCCGTTCCGACGGTCACCGCCTCGCCGGCGGCGACGCGGCGGACGACCGCGGCGCGCCCCGCCCGCCACGCGGCCCCCGCCGCGACGACCTGCCCCCGCGCCCCGTGCACGAACACCACCTCGGCGAGTTCGGCCCGAATCGCGCGCGACAGCTCTGCCGTCGCGCCGAGGAGCGACGTCGCGGCCGGAAGCGCGACGACGGGCACGCCGGCGGCGGCGGCGAGCGTGGCGGCGCCGGTCGGACGCGCGCCCGCACCACGGTCGCCGCGCGTCGCGAACGCGACGTGCCACCCCGCGTCGGCGAGCCCGCACGCGGCCTCGACGAATACGCGCGCCCGGGCATCGGCGACGCCGTCCGGGTGGTAGAACAGAACGGGCATTACGGCGTGTGCGGGACGCGAGGCGGCAGTGATGTCACGCCGCGCGCTCCGCCGTGCGGAACTGGAGCGCGTGCAGCCGCGCGTAGACGCCGCCGTCCGTGAGGAGTTCGCCGTGCGTGCCGCGCTCGACCACACGCCCGCGGTCGAGGACGAGGATCTGATCGGCGTGCGCGACCGTGCTCAGCCGGTGCGCGATGACGAACACCGTGCGCCCGACGAGCAGCCGGTCGATCGCCTCCTGCACGAGGCGTTCGCTCTCCGTGTCGAGCGCGCTCGTTGCCTCGTCGAGGATCAGGATCGGCGGGTCGGCGAGGAGCGCGCGCGCGATCGCGAGCCGCTGCCGCTGTCCACCCGAGAGGCGCGCACCGCGCTCACCGAGCACCGTGTCGTAGCCGCGCGGAAGCTCGGCGATGAAGCCGTGCGCATTGGCCGCGCGCGCGGCGGCTTCGACCTGCGCCGGGGTGTAGCGGTTGGCCACGCCCGCCGCGCCGTAAGCGAGGTTGGCGCGCACGGTATCGTTGAACAACACCGTGTCCTGACTGACGACGCCGACGAGCGCGCGCAGCGCGGGCAGCCGGATGTCGCGCAGGTCGACGCCGTCTAGCAGCACGCGCCCCGCGGTCGGCTCGATGAAGCGCGGAATGAGGTCGACGAGCGTGCTCTTCCCCGCCCCGCTCGGCCCAACGAGCGCGACGACCTCGCCGCGGCGCGCGGTGAAGCTGACATCGCGAAGCACGCGGCGGTCGCCGCGCGCCGGCGCCGTTCCCTCGCCCTCGCGCACCGGGTAGGCGAAGCCGACCGCGTCGAAGGTCAGCTCGCAAGTGAACGCGGCCTCGGTGCGCGTGCCGCGGTCGAGCGCGTCCTCGGTCGGCGCGTCGAGGATGTCGAACACACGGTCGGCCGAGGCGAGCGACTGCTGGGCAGTCGTCGGCACCTGCGACAGCTGCTTGAGCGGCGCGAGCAGCCGCATGACGAGCAGAAGGAAGGTGATGAGGTCGGCGGCGGCGAGGGTGTGCGCGACGACGACCTGCCGCACGCCGAACCAGAGCACCCCGACGGCGATCAGTGTGCTGAGCGATTCCACGACCGGCTGCGCGAGGTAGCTGACGCGCGCCACGCGCACGCTCTCGCGCGCGAGCGTCTCGCTCGCGGCGCGGAACCGCGTCGTCTCGTACGCCTCTCCCCGGAACGCCTTCACGAGACGCGCTCCGGTCACGGATTCCTGCACGATCGACGTTAGATCGCCCTGCTGGTCACCCGCCGCACGATACCCGCGGCGCAAGCGACGGAGCAGCGGCTGCAGCGCGACCGCAAACAGCGGTGCGCCGACGAGCGCGAACAGCGTCATCTTCCACGAGATCATCACGAGCCCGGCGATCGTCGTGACCACGGTGGCCGCTGAGAGGAGCGAGCGCGTGGCGATCTCGGTGATGACCTGCTTCGTCTGCGCGGTGTCGTTCAGCACGCGCGCGAGTACCTGCCCGGTCTTCACGCCGCCGAACCACGGCAGCGGCAGTTGCTGCAGGTGGGCGTAGACCGCGTCGCGCATGTCGCGCGTGACGTACTCCTGCAGCGTCGCGCCAAACGAGCCGGCCATCCACGCGAAGGCGCTCTTCAGCGCGACCGCGGCGACGATGACGAGGATCACGCGGCCGAGCGCACCGAGTGGGTCGGTGCCGGCGAGCATTCGCCCGATCAGCGAGTTGAGCACCCCGTTG
>DASWUT010000691.1:0-5757 GCA_036401455.1 Gemmatirosa sp.
GGCCGTCGCGGTCGCGCTCACGCTCTATTCGCTCTGGTTGTATGCGCGCCGCTACGGCGGCGTGCTGCGCAGTCCGGCGTCGGACGTGGCCTGACTCCGATGCGGACCGGTCGACCGCGCGACGGCGCATGCGCGCGCGCCACGCGGCGAGCGCCTAACGTCCGACGAGCCGGCTCAGGCGGGTCGGCTGGTAATCCGGGTCACTCGCGTCGTCGAGCGCGAACGGGGTGATCGGTCCGAGGTGGCGCGCGAGCGCCGCCGCCGCGCGGGGACGCGATCCCTTCAAATCGCGCTCGGTCCAGAGCGCGTCGAGGTCGAGCGGGTCGCCGCGCGTCGCGGCGTGGTCGACGCACTCGGCGAGGCAGATCACCTCGCTCGTCGCGTCGCGTGCCTCGGGCGGCGGCGCACGGTGGTGGCTCGCGATCGCCCGTGCGGCCTCGGCACCCATCCCCCAACGCAGCACGGCCAGCGCGCCGAGCGGCTCATGGAGCGCGACGCGTGCGGCTCGGAGGGCCGGCCAGGCGACGGTTGGCGCGGAACGCTCCTCCACGATCGCCGCGGCGCGGTCCAGCAGCACGAGCTTACCGACGTCGTGCAGCAGCCCCGCGGCGTAGGCCCGTTCGGGTGGGAGGGCAAACGCGCCGGCCGCGGCGCGGGCGAGCGCGGCGGTGCGTTGCGCGTGCGCCCAGATCGCGGCCGTGACCGCGGCGTATCGAGAACCCGGCGTGCAGAGCAACGCCGACACGGTGACGTCGACGAGCACATTCCGCACGCCGGCGGTCCCGACGCGGTCGATCGCCTCACGCAGCGACGCGGCCGGCGCCTGTCCGGGCCGGGCATAGAAGATCGAGTTCGCCTCGCGCAGCAGGGCACGCGCGACGGCGAGATCTCCCTCACACACGCGCGCCAGTTCGGCCGCGCCCGCCCGCGGATCGTCGCAGACCGCGAGCGCTTCGCGCGCCGCGCTCGGTAACTGTCGAACGGTGTCGGCCGGCGCGCCGACGACGGCTGCGGTGAGTGCGCGCAGTCCCGCGCGGTACGCAGCGTCGGCGTTGGGCGGCGGGGGCGCGTCGTGCAGCGCGACGACGCGCGCGTCCAACGCCGTGGTGGGCGCGTCCTCCACGTCGGAATCGACGATGACGGCCGCGACTGGCGCTCGAGGGGCGGCCGTCGCGAGCGAGGCGACGACGGGCGAGGGTGCCGACGCGACGGGTGCCGAAGCCGGTGCGGCCGGCGCAGTGTCGCGCCGAAACCAGCGGCGCAGAAAGGCGAGCATGCGACCGGGTGGGCGAATGGCGCGGGGTGGCCGCAGGTGGCAGCCAGGGGATGCCGGATGGCTGGGCGCGGCGGCTATTGTTCGCGGCATGGACGGTCCGACGCTGCCCGGCGTCACGGCTCGCCACTCGGGGCGGCGCCTGCTGGACGCCGCGCTCAGCGCGCGGCTACGTCGCGGCGCGCGTCCGGTGCTGTGGGGCGACGATCCGTCCGCGCCACCGGTCGTCGGCGCCGAGATCTGGCGCGACGCGACCGCATGGGCGGAGCGCCTCCGGAATGCGGGGGTCGGCGCGGGCGATCGCGTGGTCTGCGCACTGCCGCCGGGGTGCGCGTTCGTCGCCGTGCTCGTGGCCGCGTTAGGCGAATCGTGGACGCTGGTTCCGGTGCCGCCGGCGGGGGACGTCGACCGGACGTCGGCCGCCGTCGGTGCGCGGGCCGTGGTTGCCGCCGACGGCGCAGTGCGCGTCGGTTCGCGGGCGGGCGCGCCGACGCCCGACGTCCGATTGCTCCTCGCGACGAGCGGGACGACGGGCGCGCCGCGCCGCCTGGCCATCTCCGAGTCGAATCTGCGTGTCGTGCTCGACACGCACGCCGGGCCGCTCGCGCTCGAAGGTTCAGTGATGCTTTCCGTGCTCCCCTGGCATCACGCGTTCGGGCTGGTGCTCGAGTTGCTGCCGGCGCTGTTGGGCGGCGCCCAGCTCGTGCGCGATCCGTCGGGCGGGCGCGACGTGGCGTCGATGCTGGAGCGGGCGCGCGCGGCGGAGGCGCGCGGCACACCGGTGACCCACCTGCACGCCGTGCCGCAGACGGTACGTCTGCTCGCCGCGAACGAGGGCGGTGCGGCGCTGCTCGGCGGTTTGCGCGGCGGGCTCGTCGGCGGCGCGCCGATCGACGTCGGGCTCGCCGGCGCGCTCGCGGCCACCCGGATGCGGGTCGGCTATGGTCAGACGGAGGCGTCACCGGGCATCTGCCTCGGCGCGCCCGGCGCGTGGCGAGCCGGCGTGTTAGGCACGCCCGTCGGCTGTGCCGTGCGGGTGGATGCCGATGGCGTGCTCGCGTTCCGCGGACCGAACGCCTGCCATGGCACGTGGCGCGACGGCTCGGACGCCGAACCCGGGGCGCTCGACGTGCTCGATCCCGACCGTTGGGTGCGCACCGGCGACCTCGCCGTCGCCGAGCGCGACGGGAGCTACACGTTCGTCGGACGCGCCGCCGAAAGCTTCAAACTCGAAAACGGCCGCTACGTCCCGCCGCTGCCGATCGAGGCCGCGCTCCGTGCGCGCTACCCGGCCGTGCACGACGTGGTGCTCTCGTCCGCCGATGGCATCTCGCTCGTGCTGGCGTATGCCGGCGACGACGTCGACCTCGACGCCGATGACGTTCGCCCGTTGCTCGGGACGCTCGCCGCGCGCCCGGTGCGCATCGTCCGGGTCGAGCCCGACGCCTGGGCGCGAACGACGAAAGGAGAAATCGACCGCCGGTTCCCGACCGGACGGCCGGATCGCCGGTCTGGCTGACGCACGACGGCACATCGTCCGCGTAGGGCGGCTGGCATGCGGATCGAGATCATCACGATCGGGGACGAGCTGCTGCTCGGCTTCACGATCGATACGAATGGGGCCCACCTCGCGCGCGAGCTCGCCGCCGTCGGCGTGACGGTGGCGCGGCGGACGAGCGTGGGCGACGGGGCGGACGAGATCGCAGCCGCCGTGCGCGAGGCGATCGACCGAACCGGCGCGGTGATCACCACGGGCGGGCTCGGGCCGACGTCGGACGACCTCACGAAGCCGAGCATCGCCGCGATCTTCGGGCGCGGCATGGTGCTGGACGACGAGATCCTCGCCGCGCTCGAGGCGCGCTGGAAGGCGCGGTTCGCGCGTGATCTGCCGGCGAGCAACCGACAGCAAGCGATGCTGCCGGAAGGAGCACGCGTGCTCGTCAACCGGCACGGGTCGGCCCCGGGCGTGTGGCTCGAGGACGAGCGGGGGCGGTGGGTCGCGATGCTGCCCGGCGTGCCGCGCGAGATGCGCGGGATGCTCGGCGACGAGCTGCTTCCGCTCATCACGGAACGAGCGCACGCCGAGTCGGGCGACGCGGCGCCGAACGTCGTGCGGTCGCGAACGCTGCGGACGACGTCCATCGCGGAGAGCGCGATCGCGGACCGCCTCGGCGCGCTCGCGCGTGGGGCCGAGGGATGCTCGCTCGCCTACCTGCCGGGGCGCGAGGGAACCGACCTTCGGCTGACGGTGCGCGGACTCGGCGCAGCGGAGGCGGACGCGACGCTCGCGCGCGCGGCCGATCTCGTGCGCGCGCCCGTCGCGGACTGGGTGTACGGCGAGGACACGACCGACCTCGCGGCGGTGGTGCTCGACCTCTGCCGCGCACGCGGGCTCACGATCGCCACCGCGGAGAGCTGCACCGGCGGTCTGCTCGGCGCACGACTGACGAGCATCGCCGGCTCGAGCGACGTCGTGCGTGGCGGGATCATCGCGTACGCGAACGAGGTGAAGATCGCGCAGCTCGGCGTCGATCCGGCCGCGATCGCCGCCGACGGCGCGGTGAGCGAACGGGTCGCGGGGCAGATGGCCGGAGGCGCGCGGGCGCAGCTCGGCGCGGACATCGGGATCGCGCTCACCGGAGTCGCGGGGCCGGGCGGGGGGTCTGAGGAGAAGCCGGTTGGGACGGTATGGATCGGGATCGACGTCTCGGGTCAGGCGCGCACGGTGCGGAACGTGTTCATCGGCGATCGCGAGGAAATCCGATTCCGGGCGGCGCAGTTCGCGATGGACCTCGTTCGGCGCGCGCTGAGCGCGGGCGCGCGGCCCCTGCCCACGCTCGACGAGTCCGCCGCACACGTCGGCCGGTAGCGGCCACGCATCGCGACACCGCGCGGCTCCACGCTTCACGGTACGGCGGCGATCGGCTACGCATTGTGCGCCCGACCGAGGTTCGGAAGACGCTGAACCGGCAGGATCGACGGTCCACTCGGCATCCGGTGGTGCGCTGAACGCGCCGTCCCGGCAGCCGCGGGGGGCATACGCGTTGCACCCCTCACGGGCGATCCCGCCGCGGGTCGCGCCTGATGCGCGCCGAGCGGTGCGTCGATCGTGATGCACGATCGTGTCTTCCTGATTGCCACCCATGACTTCTTACGACCCGACCGCTTCTGGCACCGACGCCGCGACTGCTGCCACCCCTCAGGGAGACGGCTTCGAGACCAATCCGCCGAGTTCGCCCGCGCCCGACGCGCAACCCGGTGGCGGCGTGATCTCGGGGGACGACCTGCAGCGGCAGCTGATCGAGCACCAGGACCGCTACCTGCGACTCGCGGCCGAGTTCGACAACCACCGCCGCCGTTCGGCGCGCGAGCGGATGGACGCGGGCTCGCGCGCGCAGGCGGAACTTGTCAAGCACCTGCTGGACGCGATGGACGACCTCGCGCGGTTCGCCCACGTCGACCCGGCGACCACCGACGTGACGACGATCGTCGAGGGCGTGGGGATGGTCGAGAAGAAGCTCGTCAAGGCGCTCGGCGCGGCCGGGCTCGAGGTAATCGATCCAACGGCGCAGCCGTTCGATCCGGCGCTCCATGAGGCGGTGGCGACGGAGCCGGCGACGACGCGCGACGACGATCATCAGGTCGCGCGCGTGTACCAACTCGGGTACCGCTTCGGCGGTCAGCTGCTGCGGCCGGCGCGCGTCGTCGTGCGGCAGTGGCAGGGATGAGGAATGGCCCAGAACAGCGACTATTACGCGGTGCTCGGCGTGTCTCCCACGGCCGAGCAGGGCGACATCAAGAAGCAGTACCGCCGGCTGGCCAAGCAGCACCATCCGGACGCGAACAAGAACGACCCGAAGGCGGCCGAGCGGTTCAAGGAGATCTCGGAGGCGTACAACGTCGTCGGTGACCCGGAGAAGCGGAAGCAGTACGACGAGATGCGGCGTCTGGGCGCGTTCAGCGGCTTCGGCGCGGGCGGGCGTGGTCCGGGCGGTGGCGCGCGTGCGGGTGGGTTCGGCGCGCAGGGGTATCCCGGCGGTGCCGGAAGCGCGCAGTTCGACTTTTCGAACGTCGACGTCGGCGGAATGGGCGGCTTCGGTGACATCTTCAGCTCGATCTTCGGCGCGAACCGGGGCGGGGCCGGCGCGCGTCGCGGCCCGGAGCCTGGGCAGACGGTCGAGATCACCGTCGAGGTGCCGTTCCGCACGGCCGCGTTAGGCGGAAAGGTGCCGGTCGAGCTCGAAGTGAGCGAGGAGTGCGAGACGTGCCACGGAAGCGGCGCGGCGCCGGGCGCGACGTTGAAGCAGTGTCCTGAGTGCAGTGGTCGCGGGACGATCTCGTTCGGCCAGGGTGGGTTCGCCGTCAACCGGCCATGCCCGATGTGCCTGGGGCGCGGGCAGATCCCGAGTGAGCGATGCGCCACTTGCGGCGGGGCTGGGCAGGTGCGCACGCGCAAGCAGGTGAACGTTACCGTGCCCGCGGGT
>DASWUT010000692.1:0-1975 GCA_036401455.1 Gemmatirosa sp.
GAGCAGCGCGGCGATCGCGTCGCCCTTCACGAACTTGGACGAGCCGTCCATCGCGCCGTGGAAATCGGCGAGGCGCGAGATCTCGGAGCGGCGCCGGCGCGCTTCATTTTCGTCGATCAGCCCCGCGCCGAGATCGGCGTCGATCGCCATCTGCTTGCCGGGCATCGCGTCGAGCGTGAAGCGCGCCGCGACTTCCGCCACGCGTCCCGCGCCCTTCGTGATGACGACGAAGTTGATGCCGATGAGGATCAAGAAAATGACGACGCCGACGGCGTAGTTGCCGCCCACGATGAACTGCCCGAAGGCCTGGATAACCTTGCCTGCCTCGCCCTTGCTGAGAATCAGCCGCGTGCTCGAGATGTTGAGCGCGAGGCGGAACAGCGTCATCACGAGCAGCAGCGCGGGGAACGAGCTGAACTCGAGCGGGTCGTGCGTGTAGAGCGCGACGAGCAGCACGACGAGCGACAGCCCGATCGAGAGCGCGAGCGCGAGGTCGAGCAGCACGCCCGGCAGCGGCAGCACGAGCAGCGAGACGACGAGCAGCACGGCGAAGGCCATACCCGCCTCGGCGCGGCGCTTGCCAGCCGAGTCGGCGGCGGGGAGGACGGCGGTGCTCATTCCGGAAGCGTTCGGGTGTTGGGCGTGCGTCAGGCTGCCGCGTTGACTGCGGACTGCGCCGGCGCGCCGCCGCGGCGGCGCAGGACGAAGGCGAGCACTTCGGCCACCGCCACGTACAGCTCGGCGGGGATGAGGCTGCCGAGCTGCACACCGGCGATCAGCGCGCGAGCGAGCGGGATGTTCTCGACCACGGGCACGCCCGAGGCGAAGGCGATCTCCTTGATGCGTTCGGCGACCTTGCGGCGCCCGAGCGCGACGACGTACGGCGCGGGCGCTACATCGGGGTCGTAGCGAAGCGCGACGGCGATGTGCACGGGGTTGACGACGACGACGTCCGCCTTGGGCACGTCCTTCATCATCTGCCGCCGCGCGCGCTGCCGGGCGAGCGCGCGCATGCGCTGCTTCACCATCGGGTCGCCGTCCTGCTGCTTCGATTCCTGCTTGACCTCCTCCTTCGTCATGCGCAGCGACTGCTCGTGGCGCCAGAGCTGCCAGCCGTAGTCCGCGCCGGCGAGCGCGAGGTACGCGGTGCCCGCGTGGACGAACAGCTTGATGCCGTGCGTGCGCGCGACCTCGAGCAGCGCGCGCGGCGACTCCTGGCCTAACGCGACGACATCCGGCCACGCCGCCTCGAGCACGCCGCGCACTGCCCAGCCCACCACCACGAGCTTGACGAGCGACTTCCCCAGCTCGATGAACCCCTGCGTGCCGACGACGCGCTTGGCGTTCTCGGCGGGGTTGAGGCGCGAGAACTTGGGCGTGAGCGGCTGGAACGTGAACGTGCCGCGCGCCTGCGCCGCGCCGATGACGAGCGCGGTGAGCGCGAGCGCGGCGAGAAAGCCCGCGCTCCCGGCCATCGCCTTCCAGCCGAGGGCGCGGATCAGCTCGACCGCGCCGGCCGAGGTCAGCTGCCCCGCGCCGCCGAAGCCGAGCCCCGCGCCGACGACGTCGCGCAGCGACGCCGCGAGCGCCGGGCCGGCCGCCGAGAACGCGACGGCGGAGGCGAGCAGCAGCGCGGCCGCGTTCACCTCCGCGCTACGCGGAACGCGCCCCTCGTCGGCTGCGTCGTCGCGCCGCCGCTGGCTCGGAGCTTCGGTCTTCTCCTGCTCGGTCTCGGCCATTGCCTAACGGATGGTCATGGGGCGAGGGCGGCGAACACGCGCGCGAGCGCGTCGCCGTAGTGCCCGCTCCAGCCGACGAGCCAGGTCGCCGTCATCGCGAACGCCGCGGTCACCGCCGTGAGGCCGAGCGCCGTCTGCAGCGGGAACGCGACGGTGAGCAGGTTGATCGACGGCGCGACGCGCGTGAGCACGGCGAGCGCGGTGTTGCCGATCATCGACGCGGCGATCGCCGGGGC
>DASWUT010000693.1:0-3081 GCA_036401455.1 Gemmatirosa sp.
GCACCAATCGTGGCGCCGCCGTCGTGCGCCAGCACCACCGCGGGATCCTCACGGTACCGACGCTCGGCGCGATGCGCGCCCACCGAGACGCCCACGGCAAAGCCATCGAGCGCGACCCCCCCCGGGTAATACATCACGCGGCCGAGCACCCACCGGTCGCGGCGCGGGTAGAGCTGCGTCGTCGTGTTGTACGTCCCGGCCACCGCGGCCGTGAAGCCGCGCACGCCCAGCTTGCGCTCGTATTCGGCGGAGAAGTTGCCGAGCGGGATGAAGAGCGGCGTCGCCGACACCGTCTGATGGAACGGAAAGTCGCGCGGCGGCGCGCTCTGGGCGCGCGCGGCGTACGGGACGGTGAGGATGGCGGCGGCCGCCGCGCACGCGCCCGTCAGGCGGGCGCGGCGCGCGGGTGAACGCGGGCGTGAGGTCACGGGTATGGGCAGGAGCGTCGCGGAACGGGCCGCGGGAGACCTCGACGGCGCGGCCCACGCGCCCGCCCCGTCAAATCCCGGGCCGTTTCGCTTCACCCCCCGACGTGGGGGGGTTAGCTTGGCGAGTTTCCCGGGCCCGACCTCCGGCAATTCGGACGCCGCCGCACGCGCGGTGGCGCTCTCCTGCAACTTCGCGCTTCACCGTCAGCATGGACATCCAGATCACCCCCAAGGAGTCGACCGGCGTCGAGCGGCACCTCGACGTGTCGATCCCGCCCGAGGCCGTGGCTGCGGCCGAGGACAAGACCGCGCGCCGCTACACGTCGCAGGCGCGGTTGCCCGGATTTCGGCCGGGTAAGGCGCCCGCCGGGCTCGTGCGCAAGCGGTTCGCGAACGAGATCCGCCAGGAGACGCTGCAGGGTCTCGTGCAGGACGCGTATCAGCAGCTCGTCGAGCAGGAGAAGCTCGACTTCATCACGCAGCCGCACATCCACGATCTGAAGTTCGAACCGGGCACGCCGCTGACGTTCACCTTTCACGTCGAGGTGCGCCCCGAGGTGAAGCTCGAGCGCGTCGAGGGGTTCGAGGTCGAGCGCGGGTCGACGACGGTCACCGACGACATGGTCACGCAGCAGCTCGACCAGATGCGCGACCAGCGGGCGGCGTGGGTGCCGGTCGAGGAGGCCCCGACGGCGGGCGACCGCGTGACGCTCGACCTGTCGGTGCAGGAGAACGAGCCGGCCGAAGGGGAAGCGCCGGAGATGAGCACGCCGCAGCAGTTTGACGTTGTGATCGGGCAGGGGCAGGCGATCCCCGCCGTCGAGGCGCTCATCCTGCGCACGGCGCCCGGGCAGACGACGGAGGACGCGGTGACGTGGCCGGACGACTTCCCGGTCGAATCGGAGCGCGGCAAGTCGAAGCTCGTCCGCGTGCACGTCAAGGAGGTCAAGCGCAAGCAGCCGCCCGCACTCGACGACGCGTTCGCGCGCGAGGTCGGCGACTTCGACTCGCTCGATGCGCTGACGACGGCGGTGCGGGGCGACCTGGCGGCGCAGCTCGCGCGCGAGACGGACGCGGAGGCGCGCAGCAAGCTGCTCGACCAGATCATCGAGGCCAACCCGTTCGACGTTCCGCCGTCGTGGGTGCAGAACCTGGCCCAGGGCTATGCGCAGGCGTACCAGATCCCCGAGGCGGACCGGGCGCAGTTCGCGCAGCAGTTCCGCCCCCTCGCCGAGCGGCAGGTGCGGCGCGACGTCGTGGTCGACACGCTTGCCAAGGCGCACGATCTCGCGGCGACGTCGGCCGACGTGGACACGGAGATCGAGACGCTCGCGCGTGCGCGGGGTCAGGAGCCGGGGCAGCTGTACGCGTGGATGCAGAAGGCCAACCGGCTGAACGAGCTCGAACATGCGCTCACCGAGCGCCGCGTGTTCGACTGGCTGCTGGCGCGGAACACGCTGCGCGACGCGGCCGTCGACAGGGCGGCCGGCGACGCGTCGGCCGCTGACGAGGCGACGGCGGGTGCGCCCCCGGGCGCCGCGGTGACCGTCGAGGACGCCGCGGCAGAGACGGCCGGACCCGAAGGCGGGGTCGCGGAGTAACACTGCGCTGACGCCGATCCTCGACCGTTCGGCCGATGGCGCCCGGGAGGCCCCGATGTCGATCGTTCAGCCGTTCCCCTTCTTGCTTCACCCGCCGCTCACCGCAGCAGACCACGACGACGAGCCCATGCCGACCATCTACACGCCGTACATCATCGAGCGTTCGAGCCGCGGCGAGCGGACGTACGACATCTTCTCGCGGCTCCTCATGGACCGCATCATCTTCCTCGGCACGCCGATCAACGACGACGTGGCGAACGTGGTGATCTCGCAGCTTCTCTTCCTCGAGAGCGACAACCCGGGGAAGGACGTCAACCTGTACATCAACTCGCCGGGCGGTTCGGTGAGCGCCGGACTCGCGATCTACGACACGATTCAGTCGATGTCGTCGCCGGTGAACACGCTGTGCATGGGCTTCGCGGCGAGCATGGGGTGCTTCCTGCTCGCCGGCGGGCGCCGGGGCAAGCGCTCGGCGCTGCCGCACGCGCGGATCATGATGCACCAGCCCTCGGGCGGCTCGCAGGGAACGGCGGCCGACATCGAGATCCAGGCGCGCGAGATCCTCTACCTGCGCAGCAAGATGAACGAGCTGATGGCCAAGCACACGGGCCAGCCGCTCGAGCGGATCGAGCGCGACTTCGACCGCGACCGGTACATGAGCGCGGAAGAAGCGCAGGCGTACGGGCTCATCGACCACGTCGTGGAGCACCGCGGCGAGCTGGTGGCCGAGACGAAGCAGGAGTCGGTCACGGCCTGACCGGGTCCGATCGACGAAGGGCGCGGCCGGCTCGCAAGAGCCGGCCGCGCTTGCATTTGCGCCTCCGCCCCGGGGTGCCCGCGCGGAACGCGACGGGGGCCGGCGCGGGATGTCTGGATCATGCTTGCGTCCCTCTGGACGAGACTGTTGCTTGAACTCGTGCGGCGCCCTCTGGAGCCGCTCACGGGCCCGCCTCCGACGCCCCCCTCGGTATGTCGCACGACAAACACCTCCGCTGCTCGTTCTGCGGCAAGAGCAAGGACTCGGTCCGGAAGTTCATTTCGGGTCCGAGTGT
>DASWUT010000694.1:0-6259 GCA_036401455.1 Gemmatirosa sp.
CGCTCGGACTGCTGCGGCATCACGCGCGGTTCAAGCGTTGCGCGGTGCGCCTCGACCTCGCCGGCACCACGGGTCCGACCGCCGTGCCGGACGTGCTCGCCGAGCCCGACCAGCTCACGCAGATCGCCATGGTGCTCCTGCTGAACGCCGCCGACGCGATCGCCGAAGCCGAACGGCTCGACGCGACCGACGTCGACGGCGAGCCGACGCGGCGCGGCATCACGATCCGGACGTCGCGGCGAACGCTCGACGGTGCGGGCGCGGCGGCGGTGCTCGAGATCGTCGATGACGGGACCGGGATGTCGCGCGAGGTCGCTGCGCGGGTGTTCGACCCGTTCTTCACGACCAAGGCACCGGGCGATGGCACCGGGCTCGGGCTGGCGATCTGCTACGGGCTCGTGCGCGACCTGAACGGCGGCATCGAGGTCGATAGCGCGCCGGGGCAGGGGTCGACGTTCCGCGTCCTGCTTCCCGCCGCGTGATGGCGCGCGGATGACGAGCGGCGACGGGTGACGACGGTCGGCGTCGATTCCGGGCCCGACGCACGAGGACGCGTGCTGATCGCCGAGGATGAGGAGCACCTCGGCGCCTTGCTCGCCCAGTACCTGCGCGGGCGCGGGCTGGACGTCACCCTCGTCCGCGATGGCGCCGAGGCTGTCGCCGCGTTGCAGGGGGCCGCATTCGACGCGGCGGTCGTCGATGTCCAGATGCCGGGGGCCGACGGCTTCACGGTGCTTGCCGCGTCGAGCGCCCTGACCCGCCCCGTCGAGGTCGTCATCGCGAGTGGCAACGGCACGCGCGAGACCGCGCTTGCCGCGCTTCGGGGGGGCGCGTACGGCACGATCGCGAAGCCGTACCGGATGGCAGAGGTCGAACTCGTCGTGCAGCGCGCGATCGAGATGCGACGGTTGCGCGACGCCGTCCTCCGCCTCGAACGCGAGTGCGCCGCGCTCCGTGACCGGCTCGGCGCCGCGACGGCCGACGGGGCGGAAGCAGCGCCCGGAACGATCGATGCTCGCAACGAGCCCGCATGAAGCTGCTCGTGATCGAGGACGATCCAACGGTCGGCCAGTTCGTCAAGCGCGGTCTCGAGGAGCAACGCTGGGGCGTCGACGTTGCCACTGATGGCGAGGCCGGGGAGCGGCTGGCCGCGAGCGGGGCCTACGACCTCGTGATCCTCGACATGCGGCTTCCCGGCAAATCGGGACTCGACGTGCTCACGGCGCTTCGCGGGCGGGGCTTTGAACGTCCGGTGCTCGTGCTCACGGCGCAGGACGCCGTCGACGCGAAAGTGACGGCGCTCCGCGCGGGTGCCGACGACTACGTGACCAAGCCGTTCGCGTTCGAGGAGTTGCTGGCGCGCGTCGAAGCGCTCGCGCGGCGACCGCGCGCAATCGCGTCGCCGGTGCTCCGCGTCGCCGACCTCGAACTCGATCAGGCGACGCGCGAGGTCACGCGCGCGGGCGAGCGCATCGATCTGACGCCCAAGGAATATGCCGTGCTCGAGTATCTGATGCGGCACGCGGGGCGCGTAATGAGCCGCACGCTGATCACCGAGTACGCGTGGGGCTATCATTTCGACCCGGGGACGAACATCGTCGACGTCGTGATCACGCACCTTCGCAAGAAGGTCGACGCCCGCCACGCGAGAAAGCTGATCCAGACGGTTCGCGGCGTCGGGTACACGATCAAGACCTGACTCCGCCCTCGATCCCGCTCCGTGGCCACCGTCCGCGCGCGCCTCGCCTCGGCCTACGCCCTCGCCCTCAGCGGCACGATCGTCGTGTTGGCGGCGACGTTGTGGGCGGCGCGCGGCGCGGCGGGCGACCGTGAGCTGCAGCGGTACGTCACCGAGGAGGCGGAGGTCGCGACGCGGCTGCTGCGGCAGGCCTCGGGGCCGGGGCTGCCGTTGACCGAGGTGGTCGACCATCAGCCGCAGGTCGTCAGCCGCGTCGCGTTGCTGCTCGACGCGCTGCCCAACATCGTCGTCGTCCTCGACAGCGCGGAGCGGATCGTCTATCGCTCGACCGACGCGCGGCTGCTCGACTTCGGGCAGGCGGAGCGGATCATCGATGCATCGACGCAGCTGAGCCCGACCCTGTCGGGGAAGCTCGACGTCACGCGCGACACCTCGGGCGCGTCGGGCGCGTACCTGCGCGCGCGCGGCCTGCCGCAGCAGGAGGAGGTGCTCGTCGTCCGCCGCGACGCGACGCGTGATCTCGCCCCGATCCGGCGGATCGTCGTCGGCACGCCGACGCGGTCGGCGATCGACGCTCGCCGCGAGCTGTTCACCCCGCTGCTCGCGGTGATGCCGCTCGTGCTGATCGCCTCGGGTGGGTTCGGGTGGTGGCTGGCTGGACGGAGCGTGCGGCCGCTGGAACGCGTGATCGACGAGATGGAAGCGATCACCGACGGGCGCAGCCTGCACCGTCGGCTCGCCGCGGGTGAGGCCGCCCCCGAGGATGGCGACGAGCTGACGCGGCTGACGACGACGCTCAACGCGATGATCGGCCGGCTGGAGTCGTCGTTCGGCGCGCTGCGTCGGTTCACGGCCGACGCGAGCCACGAGCTCAAGACGCCGCTCACCGTGTTACGCGCGACCGTGGAACGCGCGATGAGCGCGCCGCCGCAGTCGGGCGAGCAACTCGTCGCGCTCGAAGAGGCGCTGCAGGAGGTGACGCGCATGGCCGCCCTCGTCGACAGTCTGCTCACGCTCGCGCGGTTCGACGAGGGGCGCTTCGACCTGCACCGCGAGCCGGTGGCGCTGGAACCGCTCGTGTACGACGTGCTCGAGACGGCGACGATCCTCGGTGAGGACGCCGGGCTCACGATCCGGCTCGCCGCGCTCGAGCCGGCGACCGTGCTGGGCGACGAGACGCGCCTTCGTCAGCTGTTCCTCAACCTCGTGACTAACGCGATCAAGTACACGCCGCGCGGTGGCCTGGTCGAGCTGGCGCTTCGGCGCGGAGCCGGGCTCGTCAACGGCGCCGACGGGGTGCAGCTGACGGTGCGCGACACGGGGATCGGGATCGCCGCAGCCGACCTGCCGTACATCTTCGACCGGTTCTGGCGCGCGGACCGCGCGCGATCGCGGCGCACGGCCGCGGGCACCGCACTCGGTGTGACCGAACGCGGTGGGTTCGGGCTCGGGCTTGCGATCAGTCAGTGGATCGCGCAGGCGCACGGCGGCACGATCGCGGTGGCGTCGCGGTTGACGCGGGGGACGACGTTCACGGTCACGCTGCCAACCGAGCCCACCCGCGAGATCAGCGCGGTCGAGGTAGAGGTCGGAGCGGCCGAACTGCGTTCGGTGCCGGCCTGAGGCGTCGCGGTCGCGCGGACGGGTCGCGAGGGCTGGGGTCGGTCGTGACGCGGTGCTGGTGACGTGCGTCCGCGCGCGTAATCGAATCCTAATCCGGTGTCCATCCCCCGTTCACGAACCTTGCGTAACGTTGGCTTCCTGACGACTGGGTTCGTGGTCGTCTCGTCGGATCGCGCCGCGACGCGATCCGCGCCCCCATCGCCGCTCGCCCCGCCGCCTCATGTTCAACAACCTGATCGAGTCGAAGGCGAAGAGACAGCGCAGTCCGGCTGGCACGGCCATGAGCGTCATCATTCACGCGGCCCTCATCAGCGGCGCGGTGTACGCCACCGCGCACGCGACGATCGCCGCGGAGAAGCCGAAGGAAGAGAAGGTGACGCTGGTCGAGATGAAGAAGAACGATCCGCCGCCGCCGAAGGAGCCGCCACCTCCGCCGCCGAAGAACGTCGTCGTCGCGCCCCCGGTCGCGAAGGGCTTCCAGGTCCTCACGCCGCCGATCAACATCCCCGACATCATCCCGAAGGTCGACCTCTCGAAGCGCGTGACGAGCGAGTCGGACTTCTCGGGGAAGGGCGTCGCCGGAGGCCGTGCGAACGGCGATCCGAACGTGAAGTCCTCGCCGACGATCCAAACCGACCAGCCGTACTTCGAGTTCCAGGTCGAGAAGCAGGCCGCCACGGTTCCGGGGTCGCTCTCGGCGCAGTACCCCGATGCGCTGCGCGCGAGCGGCGGCGGGGACGGGAAGGTGACGGCCCAGTTCGTCGTGGATACGAGCGGGCGCGCCGACATGAGCACCTGGAAGATCCTCGAGTCGCCGAACGACCTGTTCTCGGCCGCTGCCAAGGACGGTGTGCGCCACGCGAAGTTCTACCCGGCCGAGATCGGCGGGCACAAGGTGAAGCAGCTCGTGCAGCTGCCGTTCTCGTTCAGCCTCACCAAGTAGTGCCGGCTCCGGCCGGGTCCGGGCTCACCCGCGCCTTCGGGCGCACCCTTCGCGCCGCGCGTGTGCCGGCGCCTTTCACCCCTGCGGGAGACTGTACGCGATGAACATGGATCTGGCTAATCTGTTCTCGACGATGGGCGCGTTCGCGAAGTTCATCGTCATCACGCTCGCGATCATGTCGATCTGGTCGCTGACGATCATGTTCCAGAAGTTCTTCCAGATTCGCGCGGCGCAGGCCGAGACGCGCCGGTTCGCGCCGGAGTTCAGCCAGTTCCTCGACGAGGACAACCTCTCCGAGGCGATCAATCTGGCGCAGAACTACAAGAAGTCGCACGTCGCGCGCGTGCTCGGAAACTCGCTCGAAGACGTGAAGCCGCTCATCTCGGACGGCTCGGTCACGGTCGCGGACATCAACTCGGCGGAGCGCGCGGTCGAGCGTGAGATGCTGATGACCATCGTCGACCAGAAGCGCGGGCTCGGCGTGCTCGCGACGGTGGGCGCCACCGCGCCGTTCGTCGGCCTGCTCGGCACGACGATGGGCATCGTCAACGCCTTCACGGGCATGGCCGCGTCGGGTTCCGGCGGTCTGTCGGCGATCTCGGCCGGTATCGCCGAGGCGCTCATCACGACGGCGTTCGGCCTCATGGTCGCGATCCCGGCGGTGTGGATGTTCAACTACTTCTCGACCAAGATCGACAACCTCACGGCCGAGATGACGTACACGTCCAAGGAGATGATCGACTACCTCATCAAGGGCGTCTCGGGTGAGTTCGGTCGGTCGCGGTTCACGCGCGAGTTCAGCACGGGCTCGTCGGGCACGATCTCGCAGTAATGCGGCGCGGCGGGCCGGCCGGAGCGTTCCGGCCGCGCCCGCGGCGGTCTTCCGACTGACGGTCGGTCACCCGTTCACGGTTTCTAGGAGGGACAGATGGCGATTTCCACCGGAGGCGGGGGCGGCGTCAAAGCCGAGCCCAACGTGACGCCGCTCGTCGACGTCATGCTCGTCCTCCTCATCATCTTCATGGTGATCATCCCGACGCTCACGTCGGGGTTGAACGCCACGCCGCCGCAGGGGATCAATCTCCGGAAGCACCCAGAGGAGAACGGCGACCAGTTGCTGGGCATCGACCGCAAGGGGCAGTACTACCTCAATCGGCAGCCGATCCCGAACAACAACCTCGAGGCGCAGCTGCGCAACATCTACGACAAGCGCACCGAGGATAAGATCCTGTACGTCCGCGCCGATCGGAACCTCGAGTATTCCAAGGTGCAGGACGCCGTCGACATCGCCGGCAAGGCCGGCGTGCGCGTGACTGGCCTCATCTCCGAGCAGACGCCGGGCTCCGAGGGCAAGTCGGTCGACGCGGCCGGCGACGCCAAGGTCGGAAACGTCGGCGGAGGAAAACGATAATGGCCATGTCAGCAGGCGGCGGGAGCGGCGGCCTCACCAACGAGCCGAACGTCACCCCGATGATCGATGTGCTCATGGTGCTGCTGATCATCTTCATGGTGATCGTGCCCTCGAGCCGCAAGGCGATCGACGTGCAGGTGCCCGACCCCAATCCACCGCAGCAGACGACGCAGCAGGACAACACGTCGATCGTGCTCACGGTGCAAAAGGGCGGGAAGTTCCTGATCAACAAGGAAGCGGCGGACCTCAACTCGCTCGGGCCCCGGCTCAAGTCGATCTACGACCCGCGTCCCGACAAGGTCATCTTCATCAAGGGTGATCCGACGGCGACCTACCAGGACGTCATCCACGCGATGGACGTCGCGCGCGGGTCCGGCGTCAAGGTGATCGGCTTCACGCCCAAGGGCGCGGCCTGAGTACCGTTCGGCGCTGAGCGCCGGCGCTCTCGCCGGCGATGCGGCGGACGGGCCTTCGTGGCTCGTCCGCCGTCGTCTTGGGTACCATTCGTGTCGTGACCCCTGGGCCTCGCGCGCGTCGTCGCGTGTCGCGCACCCATGCCGCCGTCCCGCGTCGCACCCCTGAT
>DASWUT010000695.1:0-9859 GCA_036401455.1 Gemmatirosa sp.
CCACAGCCGCCGTCGCGAGCGCGCGCTCGATCGCCGCGTCCTCATCCGGCGGGAAGGTCCGGACCACCGCGCCGGTGGCCGGGTTCACGGTCGCGATCGCCATCGTAGATCTCGGCTGTCTGAATGCCTAACGTCGTGCCGAACCGGACGCGTGTCGCCGCGACTATCGGTGCGGCAGCTCGCGCGCGTCCAGACTACCCTCGCGATGCCACTGCAGCTCCGCCGACGTCAGCGGACGGAACACCAGGTCGACCGCGAGCCACAGCAGCTCCGTGAACGGATACGTGACGAGCGGCAGCACGATCATCAGCGCGACGCCGCCGTACTGGATCGTGTCCCAGGGCGGCGTCGGCCATGTCGCCAGCAACACCGCCAACAGGCCGACCGCGAGCAACACCTCCGCGGCGATCAGGTTGACCATGTACGCGCCGATGAAGTAGTCGTGCTCACCGCGATCGAGCCGGATCCCGCACACCGGACAGCCCGCCAGCCGCTTGAGCCACGAGCTGCGCACCGGGCCGCCACCGCAATTCGGGCAGCGCAGCCGGAGTGCCCAGCGCACGCGCATCGCCAGCTCGCGCCACGTGAAGCCCGGACCCTCGTCCGGCGAAGATGTCTGCGGCGCAGCAGTCACGGGCAGCCGATTCGAGAAGCGAAATCGAGCGCGGCACGCGGAGCCGAACGCCGCGGCCGGGGTAGCGCGGCCGAACGCAGACGCGCAGCGGCGCCGCCGCTGGCCCTACATTGTGGCCCGTTCCCTCTCGCACTCCCAAGCGTATCTCATGTTCCGACCTGCCGCCTCCACCGGCGTCGTCCTCGCGGCCGCCGCGCTCGCCGCCGCGCTCGCGACCGCCGGCTGCCGCGACATCACCTCGCCCGCCCAGGACCCGACCACCGTCGCGTTCGCGCCCGGCCTCGGCATTCGCCTGAGCGAGTTTACCCGCGACACCTCCGGCGTCTATTACCACGACGACGCCGTCGGCAGCGGGCCCGTGGCCGTCGCCAACAGCACCTTGAGCTACTACTACACGGGCTACCTCGCCAACGGCCGCACCTTCGGAACGAACCAGGGCTCGCAATCGCCGCTCACCGTCGTCCTCGGCGCCGGCCAGGTCGTCCGCGGTTTCGATCGCGGCCTGCTCGGCATCCGCCAGGGCGGACGCCGGCACCTGATCATCCCGCCGGCGCTTGGTTACGGCAACCAATCCAGCGGCAACACGATCCCGGCCGGATCGGTCCTCATCTTCGTCGTCGACGTCCCCGTCGTCACCCCGCCGGCGACGACCACCACGAACCGCATGCCGAACTGACGCGCGACGCGCCCCGGCAACGCCTCGCCCCACCACGCAACGTTTCGATGCACGCCGGACGGGCCCACGCGCATACCGTGGGCCCGTGCTCGCTTCCGTCCGCTCCGCCGCCGTCCACGGCATCGACGCCTTCGAGGTCACCGTCGAGGTGCACGCCGCACTCGGCCTGCCTCAGCTCACCGTCGTCGGCCTCGCCGCCGGCGCCGTGAAAGAAGGCCGCGAACGCGTCGTCGCCGCGCTCGCCAACAGTGACCTCCCGCTCCCACCCCGGCGGACGACGGTCAACCTCTCACCCGCCGACGTCCCGAAGAGCGGCTCCGGCTTCGACCTCCCGATCGCACTCGGCGCCCTCGCCGCGACAGGCATGCTCGATCCGCGAACGCTCGCCCCCCTCGCCGCGGTCGGCGAACTCGCCCTCGACGGC
This sequence comes from Gemmatirosa sp., assembly GCA_036401455.1. Classification (GTDB taxonomy): domain Bacteria; phylum Gemmatimonadota; class Gemmatimonadetes; order Gemmatimonadales; family Gemmatimonadaceae; genus BPUI01. Next base: position 1,735 of record DASWUT010000695.1, read on the forward strand.
ACCCTCCGCCCGGTTCGCGGCGTGCTCCCGGTCGCCCGCTGGGCCGCCGATGCCGGCCACACCCTCGTCGTCCCGCCAGGCAACCTCGCCGAAGCGGCACGCGTCGATGGACTGCTCGTCCACGCTCCGGCAACCCTGCGGGCGCTGCTCGACGCGCTCGACGCGGGCCCACTCCCCGTCAGCGTCCCGCCCCCGGCCACTCCCACGCCGCTCCGCTCCCTGGAAGACTTCGCCGACGTCGTCGGACAGGAGACGGCGAAACGTGCCCTCGAAATCGCCGCGGCCGGCGGTCACAACCTCGCCCTCGTCGGACCGCCCGGGGCAGGGAAGACGATGCTCGCCCGACGCCTCCCCTCGATCCTCCCCCCGCTTACCGACCGCGAAGCACTCGACGTCCTCGCGATCCGATCCGTCGCCGGTCTCACCACCGCCGCCCACGAGTCACCAGAACGCCCGTTCCGCGCACCACACCACACGATCTCGACGGCCGGCCTCGTCGGCGGTGGCTCGCCGCCGCGACCGGGCGAGGTCTCCCTCGCCCACCTCGGCGTGCTCTTCCTCGACGAGCTCCTCGAGTTCCCACGCCACGTTCTCGATAGCCTGCGGCAGCCACTCGAAGACGGCGAGGTCGCCCTCTCCCGCGCCACGGGCACGATCACCTACCCCGCCCGCTTCACCCTCGTCGCGGCGATGAACCCGTGCCCGTGCGGCCGCGCCGGCGAACCCGACGCCGTGTGCACCTGCCTCCCCGCCGACGTCGAACGCTACGCCGCACGGCTGTCCGGCCCGCTCGCCGACCGGATCGACATGCATGTGCGCGTCGGCGCCGTCCCACCCCGCGCAATCGGCGCCCGCACCCTCGGCGAACCGTCGCGCGCGATCCGCCCGCGCGTCGACGCCGCCCGAACGCGGCAACGCGAGCGCTACCGCGCCCTCCCCGGCGTGACCACGAACGCGGCCATCCCCGGCCGCTGGCTCGACCGCGAGTCCCCGATCGACCCAAACGCCCGCGAGCTCCTCGTCACCGCCGCCGACCGACTCGGCCTCTCGGCGCGCGGCTACTACCGCGTGCTCAAGGTCGCCCGCACGATCGCTGATCTCGACGCCACACCCGAGATCGCGACTGCACACGTCGCCGAAGCGCTGCGCTACCGCGTCCCCACCCCGAAACCCGGCGGTGCCGCGACCAACGCCGGCCACCCCGCGTCCGCGTTCAACCGCCGCAACGCGGACGCGGCGTCGGCCTGACCGCGAACCCCACGCCGCGGCTACGTTGGAGCACATGACGCCGCTCCGCGCGCCGGTCCGCCTCGTCGCCGCCTTCCACGCGCTCTGATGTTCGGCTGCCTCCGCCGACTCGGCTGCCTCGCCGTGCTCGCCATCGCGGCTGCACTCTACCTCGCGCGCGACACCTGGCGACCGCTCGTCGCACGATTCACGCGCGACGACGACGCGCCCGCGACCGCGGGTGCCGCGGCGACCACCACGGTCCCGACCTGGCAACCGGTCGATCAGCCCAGCGCCGCCCGAGGCGAACACGCCGTGCGCACACTCGCCGCGCCGCGCGGACCGGTCTACGTCAACCTCCGACCCGGCGAACTCGCCTCCTACGCCTTCCTCTCCCTCGCCGACGCGCTCCCCCCGATGCTCCGCGACGCAGAGACCAGCGTCGTCGGCGACCGCGTGTACCTCCGGTCCGTCGTCGCACCCGCCGACTTCGCCGGCGTCCTAGGCCGCGCGGTCCGCACCGTGCTTCATGCCCGCGACACGCTCCGACTCGGCGGAACCGTCGACGTCGTTCGCCCCGGACTCGCCGAATTCCGCGTGCGCGACGTCCGGATCGGCACCGTCCCTGTCCCGACCCCCCTCGTCCCACGCGTCGTGTCCCGCTTCCGACAGGGCGAGCTGCCGCCCGGCGTCGCCGAAGACGCTGTGCCGATCCAGCTCCCCCCGTACATCGGCGACGTCCGCGTCGGGCACGGTCGCATCACCCTCTACAAGGCGACGCCGTGAGCGCGTGTCTCGTCGGAGTCGCGGCACACGCGGCGACCGCTCCCTCCGGTTCCCGCTGAGATGTCTCGGCGCATCCTCGTCGTCGACGACGAACCTGGCATCCGCACCGCACTCGGCCAACTGCTCGAATACGAGGGCTACGAGGTCCGCACCGCCCCCACCGCGGCGGACGGAATCGCGGAATACGAACGCTTTCACCCGCACCTCGTCTTCCTCGACATCAAGATGGCCGGTATGGACGGGCTCGACGCCCTCCGGCGACTGCGCCAACTCGATCCCGCGGCCGTCGTCGTCATGATCAGCGGCCACGGCACGATCAAGACGGCCGTCGAAGCCACCCAGGCCGGCGCGTACGACTTCCTCGAGAAACCGCTCGACACCGATCGCGTCCTCCTGCTTCTCCGCCACGCGCTCGAGCACGCCGACCTCGCCGACGAGAACTCCCGCCTCCGCCAGACCCTGCGCGAGTCGGTCGAGAGCCGCCACGAGATCGTCGGCCGCTCGCCCGCGATCCGCGCCCTCATCGAGCAGATCGAACGTGTCGCGCCCACGCCGGCGCGCGTGCTCGTCACCGGTGAAAACGGCACCGGCAAGGAGCTCGTCGCGCGCGCCCTCCACAAGAACTCGCCGCGCCACAAGAAACCGTTCATCGAGGTGAACTGCGCCGCGATCCCGTCCGAACTCATCGAGAGCGAGCTGTTCGGTCACGTGAAGGGCTCGTTCACCGGCGCCGTCCAGGACCGCGCCGGCAAGTTCGAACAGGCCGACGGCGGCACGCTCTTCCTCGACGAGGTCGGCGACATGTCGCCCGCCGCGCAGGCCAAGGTGCTCCGCGTGCTCCAGGACGGCGTGGTCACACGCATCGGCGGCGCGCGCACGACCAAGGTCGACGTGCGCGTCGTCGCCGCGACCAACAAGGCGCTGGACGAGGAGATCGCCGCCAACCGCTTCCGCGAGGACCTCTACTACCGCCTCAACGTCGTCCCGCTTCACGTCCCCGCGCTCCGCGACCGACGTGAGGACATCCCCCTGCTCGTCCGCTACTTCCTGAGCGTGCTCTCGAAGCAGGATGGGCTGCCGCCGAAAGCCGTTCACGACGACGCCGTGCAGCGCCTGGTCGAGTGGGACTGGCCCGGCAACGTGCGCGAACTCCGCAACACCGTCGAACGCCTCGTCATCCTCGCCCCCGGCCACGAGGTCACCGGTCCCGACGTGGACCGCCTCGTCGGTCGGCGGACCGCGGACGCCGACGTCGGCGGCGCCGCCGACGTCGGAACATTCGAGGAGTTCAAGCACTCGGCCGAACGCGCCTTTCTGTTGACCAAGCTGCGCGAGCACGACTGGAACGTCTCCGAGACCGCGCGCGCCCTCGACATGCCACGCTCCAACGTGTACAAGAAAATCGAGCGCTACGGCCTCAAACGCGAAGGAGCCTGACCCATGAGCGATCGCGATTGGGACCGAGAGCTCGCCGACCTCGATCGGCGCCTCGCTTCGGTCCCCGACACCCCCGCGCCCGGCGCCGCCGCGACGCCGGCGCTCCCGGCGTCCGATGTCGCGCGTCGCGGCGCGGTGCCTGCGCCACCCGCTGGCCCGCCGGCCGCGCCCACCACCGCCCGCGCGCTCGGCGTGCCGGCGCCGGCAGGGCGCCGTTCCTGGCGCGCGCAGTTCGCCCTCCTCCTTCGCATCGCCCTCGGCATCGCCGTCGTCGCGGCCCTCATCTACTGGCCATACACGTCGCGTTGTGGACTCGAGCTGAGCTACTACCTCGGCCTCGTCGCGATCCTCGGCATCGTCGGACTCATCACGTCGACGTCGGCGTGGCGACACCGCGCCGCCTTCGTGCACCTGCTCGGACTCGCAATGCTGGGTGGCGCGATCACGCTCGCCGCCCGCGAGGTGCTGCCCAAGGTCGGCTACGCGATCCCGTCGCTCGCCCACCCCGCGACGTGGAGCTGCGCGCCCTGACGCGCCGCCGCGCTCAGGGCGAGGACGAGGATCCGGCGGCTGAGTTCGGGCGGCCGCGCTTGCTCCACACGACGACCGTGCCACAACTCCCACCGCCGGCGGTCGTCTGGAACTGCACCGGCGTCGTCGCGCCGCCGTTGTAGATCTCCACGCCGGAGACGTCGTTGGGGTTCACGAGATCGTTGAGACTCGACGCGCCGTCGATGATCGGCATGCCATCCAGGTAGATGTCCGGCGTGCACCCGCCGCGCCCCTGGACCGCGTACCCCATCGATCCATTCGGGACGACGTTCATCCCGGGCGTCATGCGCAGAACGTCCGTGAACTGGATCGCCTGCCGCGAAGCGAGCTGTTCCTCGGTGATGTAGTGCCCCATCCCGTGCTTCACGCGATCGAGGAAGCCCGTGTAGTCCTTCTCCAGCTTGGTCCGGTCCGCCTTCACGACCACGCCTTCGATCTGCTGCACGCGCTGGTCGAGCGGGATCGTGACCGACGTCGCGCGGGTCGACGTGAGATTCACCGCGACGCGCTTCGGCGCGAAGCCGATCGCGCGCACCTCCGCGCTGTACGTGCCCGCGGGCAGCCCAGCGAGTGAGAACGTCCCCGTCGACGACGTCTGCGCCTTGGCGTCCGTGCCGTAGACGAGCACGGTCGCCCCAGTCACCGGCCGGCCGTCGGGCGTGCGGACGACGCCGGTGAGCCGCGACTTGCCGCGCGCGACAGTGAGCGGCATCGACAGCCGCCCCTCGCGCGCCGGGGCCGTATCGGGCAGCGTCACGACCGTCGCCGTCGCCGAATCGCCGAGGAGGAAGTCACGCCGGGCCAGCCGACCCGAGGCGATGCGAACGTCGACCAATCCCGTCCGCCGGGACTTCGCTTCCGCGCTCGCGACGAGGTCGACGTCCGCCGGCAACCCGCAGACGGTAAATCCGCCGTCCGCGCGCACCACCGCCGGCACCCGGCGGCTCGCGTTGACGAGCGAGCCGCCCGAACTCTTCACTTCCTTCCACGTCACGACGACTTTCGCCCCCGGAATCGGCGAACCCGTCTCCGCGTCGCGCACGCTCCCCGTCAGCGCGCCCGGCGCCTTCGGATGGAGCAGCGCCATGAGATCGTCGTCCGTCGACGTCGTCGCGCCACGCCCGGCGGGGTTGTTCGCACCGCAGAGTGCCGGCAGCAGCGTGCGCGACCCGGGCACCCCGAAGTCGACCTGCGCGGCCGTGTCGGGAAGCAGATCGATGAGCATCGGGCGCAGCTCGACGCCGAGTGCGTCGACGTCCGGGTGGATGAATCCAGCGATGTAGCGGCCCGGCGCGAGCCCGGTGATCCGGTACCGGCCAGTGGAATCCGTCTCGGCCGAGTAGGCGTGCGACCGGTCGGCGTCGGCGACGAACTGGACCGTCGCCTGTGCGAGCGGCGCGCCGGTCAGGCTGTCGAAGACGACGCCCGACACGTGCATCACGTGCGCCCCGGGCGCAGCGGCCGTTCGCGCCGGAGCGGCATCCGCGCCCGAAGCGGTCGTGCCACGCGCGGGCGGCCCGACCGGTGCTGTCGTGATGCCGCCGATCGCGCCCGCCTTCGGACGTGCCTGGGCGAATGCGGGGCCGGCGGCCGCAACGGCGAGCAGGGCGAGCGCCGCCGGTACGCGGCCGAGCGTGCACGGGGCGGGAGCGGTCGAGCGAGGCGAGGGGAACACGGCGGGATCGAGCACGAGACGAGGAGCAGGAGCAGGGAACCGGGTATCCGTACTGACGCCGGGCTGAATCGTTCCGGTCGACCGGCAGATCGCGGGCGGTCGTACGCCGAACGGTGGGCTCAGTGCATGGTCCAGATCAGCACCGCGCCGCACGCGCGTGGTCCGCCAGCACCACTGATGTTGTACTGCATCGGGACCGCCGCGCTACTGCCGTAGATCTCGATCGCCTGCACGGCCTGTGGGGGGACGACATCGTCGATCGCGTTGGCACCGCCGCGCTCGAGATTGCCGTCGACCCAGATCGCGGGTAGGCACCCGCCGCGTCCGCGCAGCACGTGGCCACGCGTTCCGCCCGGGGTCACCTGCAGTGATGCCGCGGTCCGCAACAGGTCGGACAGCACGATCGGCCGTCGCGCTGCGATCTCGTCGGCGTTGAAGTACTGCCCCTGTCCGGTCCGGCGGCGCGCGGTGAACTCCTCGAGAAAGCGGCTGCGCGCGGTGGGCTTTCCCATCACGGTCACGCGCTCGAGCTGCGGGACGGCCTTCGCGAGCGCCACGGCGAGTGTGGCGGTGTGCGCGTTCGCGAGGTCGACCGGCGTCCGCGACGGCGCGAGGCCGATCCCTCGCACGTCGACGGTGAACGTTCCCGACGGCAGGTCGGCGAGGGCGAACCGACCGTCCGCGTCCGACGTCGCGCTGGCGCCGGTGCCCGACACGCGCACCTGCGCGCCACCCACCGGCCTCGTGTCGGGACCGACGACCCGCCCGACGAGTCGCGCCGTTCCGTGTGCCGGTCGCGCGAGTCCGCCGCGCTCCGCGTCCGTGGCCGAGTCGGCGGGGGAGGCCAGTTCGGCGGGCGCGGCGACCGCGCCCACGGCGAGGCGCTGCACGACGACCGCGCGCGGGTGGACCGCGACCTCGACGAGTCCGCTCGTCACCCCTGGGGCCGATGCGCTCACCGAGACCGGAGCGTCGGTCGGCACACCGCAGAACAGGAAACCGCCGTCCGCCCGCACGGTCGCCGGCACACGTCGGGTTTCCCGCTGCACGCCGTGGCGCGTGACGCTCATTTCCGGCCACGAGAGCACGACCGTGGCGCCGGTGACTGCGTCGCCGGTCAGCGCGTGCCGGACCGACCCCGCCACCGCTCCGCTCGAGTCGCCGGGCGTGGTCGGTGGACACACGGCCGTTCGCACGGCGCTCGGCCCCGGCACCGCGAGCGTCACCGTCGGGAGCGGCCGGGAATCGACGACGACCGTGACGGGCGCGAGCTCGATCGCGAGCAGATCCAGCAGCGGATGCAGAAAGCCGAGCAGGTAGCGGCCTGGCGGCAGGGAGTCGAACCGAAACGCGCCGGTCGAATCGGTCGCAATCGTCCGCACGCCTGCCGCATCGCCGGCGCGCACGACCTGCACCAACGCGTCGGCGAGCGGCCCGCGCGCGAGTGAGTCGTAGACGACGCCGCGCAGCGACACGCCAGACGCGGAGTGGACGAAGGCCGCCGGCGCCGCGTGGGCATCCCCTGCTGCGCTGGAATCGATCCGCTGTGCGCGGGCCGGGAACGCACTCGCCGCGAGTGCTGCGAGCGCGAGCGTGGTCGTGACGCGCGCGTCGGATGTGCGCGGCGCGGACGGACGGAAGCGTGAGGCGGGACGAGGCGTCGACATGGCAGGCGGCGCGACGGGCGGAGGGGGCAGCGAACGCAACGCGGTGGGCCCGGGGTGCGCTGCAATGTGGGGCCTGGTATCACGCCGTCAATCCGCACCGTGTCGGCACCCCATCGTGGCACCCCGGGCCGGCGCGTCCCGGTAGATTGCCGCCCCGCCACTCGACTCAGGACTTCCCGGTACCCATGCCCGATTCGCACGCGCCGCAGTTCCAGAACTTCATCGCCGGAGAGTGGGTCGCGCCCACGACCGGTGCGTACTTCGAGAACCGCAATCCCGCCGACCGCCACGACCTCATCGGCCGCTTTCCGCGCTCGGGCGCCGACGACGTGGCCCGCGCCGTTGCGAGCGCGCGCCGCGGCTTCGAGGGATGGCGTCGCACCCCCGCGCCGGCCCGCGGCGACGTGCTGCGCCGCGCCGGCGATCTTCTCGTCGCGCGCAAGGAGGAGATCGCCGACCTGATGACCCGCGAGATGGGCAAGCCGCTCACCGAAACGCGCGGCGACGTGCAGGAAGGCATCGACACCGCGTACTACGCAGCGACCGAGGGCCGTCGCCTGTTCGGGCACACCGTGCCGAGCGAACTGCGCAACAAGTGGGCGATGACGTACCGCCGGCCGATCGGCGTGTGCGGCGTCATCACGCCGTTCAACTTCCCACTCGCGATTCCGACCTGGAAGCTCTTCCCGGCGCTCCTCTGCGGAAACGCGTGCGTGTTCAAGCCAGCGGAAGACGTGCCACAGACCGGGCACGTCTTCGTCGAGATCCTGCTCGAGGCCGG
>DASWUT010000696.1:0-4340 GCA_036401455.1 Gemmatirosa sp.
GTTCACCCGCGGTCTTCCTTGGATACAGGAAAACGGCGGCGAGCATTGCAGGAGCCCGCCACACGCCCCCCGCTCAGCGCATCACCACACCTCGATTTCCAGAGGCACCGGTCGGAATCGAACCGACGAATGGAGGTTACGCAGTTCTCCGGGGCCGTTTGCGATGCGTTCCACCGCGTTGCGGTCTGCCCCGTTTGCCCCGTCGCGGTGGTGAGACGGCCCGCGAACGTTCGGGCCGGATCGCGACGCGTTCGCGGGCTAACTGGTCCGGGACACTGGACCAAGGGGCGCGGCGCACCGCGAGCAATGCGCCGGGTCCGGTGTGCGTCGGCAATCGCTGCCCCCGACGAACTGCGGGGAGGCGTGAGGCGCCGCCGACATCACGATCCGAGTCGCCCGCTTGATCCCGCTGTCCGCGGGACCACCGGCCGGCCCGGCGAGCCGGCGCGCGCGAGGTGCGCGGCGATCACCTCCGGCGTGATCCGGCGATCGTCCCCGGGCCGGAGCAGGGCGATGCGCGTGTGGCCGTCGTCGCGAACGAAATACAAGGAGTTCGCACGCGCGTCGCCGACGGCGAGCCGCTTGTGGCGGAACGGCGTGGCCAGCGGCGGCCCGTAGCACACCCAATGCACGCGCCAGCGCACCCCGGCGTCGTCGGTCAGGTACAGTGCCGTCGATGCCACGACGCTACCGCTCGGATGCGCGCATCCGGCGAACGTAGCGCCAGGGCACGACCCTCGGATCAACGGACGACAGCGGGGCATTTCCGGGCAAACCACGGCGGAACAGCGGTGAGCGGGCGACGGAACAGCGGTGATTGGAGTAGGGCGTAAAGATCGGCCACATAACGACTTGCGTCCATTGCATACGGCGGTTGGGCAATATTTATTTGGTGCAGGATGGCGGAGCACCGGCGTGACCGGCCCCTCCATCGCTCGGGCACATACCGGCCTCGCCTCGGCGGGTTACCGCGACTTCTTCGGAACGGCCTTCGGGCCGCTCGTTGGGGTCGCGGTTTTCGCGTTCCCCCCGGCCCACCCCACCTATGCGCGCCACGCTCGTCCGTCCGCCCCCCCCCGGCCCGCGAGCCGCGTTTACGGAAGTGCACCGGTTCGTGAAGTCGCCGACCGAGACGCTGGTGTTCGAACTCGGCGAGTTCGGCGGCCGGTCGGTCGCGAACATCCGGGTGCGGTTCGCGCTCGACGATGGGACCAGCAGCTACACGCGGAAGGGGCTCACCCTCTCGGTCCGGCATCTGCGCGCGCTCCGCGACGGCGTGGACCAGCTCCTCGCGGCCGCCGAAGCGACGGGGCGCCTCGCCTTGCCCCCTGCGGCCGTGGAGCGGGCCGCATGACGCGCCGCGTCCCACGGCCGGCGGTGATCGCGCCGTCGGCGCCCGCACGGGCGCCCGCACCGGCGCCCGCACGGTCGGTGACGCCGGCCGATCTGCGGGACCTCGCACGCGACTGCCTGGCGCAGTCGCGGCCGACGCTTGAGCGCATCGCCCGTGGTGATCCGATCCCGCAAACGCGCGTGACGCCTGACGGCGGCACCGAGACCGTGATGCAGCACCCGCCGGCGAGTGTGCAACGGCGCGCCCGTGCCCTGCTCGCGCGGATCACGGCGGCCGAGGCCGCGCCCACGGTGACCTGGGGCGACATCGCCGCCGGCGTGTTCGGCGCCCGCGCGACGCCGACGGCGCGTCGCGCCGCACCGCCGACCGACGGAGCGCCGTCTCGCGCCTCCGCGTCGCTTACGACTCCCCCCTCACTTCTCCTTCCATGGGCTCCATCGGCGATTTCCTGAGCGGCATCGGCAGCGACATCGAGAACGGGATCAGCGATGTCGCGGGCTGGATCGGCAACCATCCTGCCGCGGCCGCTGCGGGCGCGTCGGCGGTCGCCGGTGCGGTGCAGAACGGTGAGGCGGGCGCGCTGCAGCAGCAGGCGATCGACCTTGCCAAACAGCAGTACGCGGCAGGCGCGCCCTTCCGCGCCGCGGGGCTCGCAGCACGCACCAAGGTGGGGAGCCCGCAAAACCTCGCGTTCATGACGCAGGGCAGTAACCCGTACCTCCCGAAGACGAGCACGCCCGCGGACCTGCTGGCCCCCGGACAATCCGCGACCCGTATGCTGCCCTACGGCAGCAGCACGCTCACGAACACCGGGAAGAGCGCCTTTGACACGGACGGCTTCTACGCGTCGCCGGTCGGCCAAGCCCTGAACGGTCCCGGTGGCGCACTCCAGGCGGTCGGACGCCTGGGCGCCCTCGGGTTTACCCCGGCCACGGGATCCGGCGCGGGGCCCGCACCACGTCCGCTCCCGATCGTCGGCAACGGCCTGGGCCGGGTCCTCCCCGGGATGGGGCGCTGACATGCTGCCCTCCCCGATGGGGAGCGCGGCCGGCGGCGCGGGCGCGTCGCCGCTCGGCTCGCCCGCGATGAACCGCTTGCAAACGGGGGGCGCATCCCTGCTCAGGCCTCCCCGCGCGGGCCTCTCGACCGTAGGATCGGCGCTCGGCAGCCCCACAGCCGGGGCTACACCGACGGTACCGTCCAGCGGCGTTGGCGCCAGCACGCTCCCGATGGTCGGGAACGCGCTCGGCCGCGTCGCGCCATCAATGGCCAGCCCGAGCGGCGCCGTGGGGACGGCCGCCGTGCCGCCTGCCGCTGGTGGTGGAGCGCCCCTGCCGGCGCCGGCGCCCACCGTGCCGACCGTGACCGGCGGACGCTTGCCGCCCGTAGCCGGACCGATGAGCGCGGCCGGGATGTCGACGGGCAACAACGGATGGCTCGACCACTTCACGAACCCGATGCTCGGCGCGGGGCAGACGGCGACGCGCACGCAGGACTTCGGCCACGGCGGGACGCGCCAGGAAACGGTGACGAACCGCGGGTCGGCGCCGATGAACCTCAACGATTACTGGAAGACCTTCGACGCCTCCCCGCTCGGACAAGCGACGCAGGGCGGCGGTGGGTTGCCGGCGATCTTGGGGCGACTCGGTCCGGCGACCGCGACGCCAGCAGCGGGCGCGTCACCGGCGCTCCCAATGGTCGGATCCTCCCTGCTCAAGCCTCCGACCACGTCGCCCGTGCAGGCCGCGACGACGCCCGACGCGCTCGGGGCGACGCAGGTCGCACCATCGAACGCGACGGCCTCGGCGGCGTCCCCCCCGACCGCGCCCGCCGGCACCGGCACGCCCGGCGCCGCGCTCGGCACCTACGGCCCTGGGAACGACCTGCAGGCGTCGACGATCACGCCGACGAACTCGGCGCTCACGAACACGGCGCAGGGCGCGGTCCAGCAGTCGCTGTCCAGCCTCGACGCGCTCCCGAACCGGACCGCGCTCGCCCAGGGCAACATGGCCCTGTTGCAACAGCAGATCGGCGACCAGCAGCGCACGGGGCTGCAGCAGATCGGGCAGCAGGCGGCGGCGCTCGGGCGGGTGGGCTCCGGGATGACGACGAGCGCGTACGGCGACCTGGCCGACCGGCTCGACGTGGAGCAGCAGCGCGCGGCGTCCGGGCTCGCGCTCGACGCCGCGAGCGGGCAGGCGCAGGACGCGGAGTCGCGGCTCGGCGCGAGCGAATCGGCCTACGGCCAGAGCGCGGGGCTCGATGCCCAGAACCGGAACGAACTCCGCACGGAGCGCGCGTACCAGACGGGGCAGAGTCAGACCGCGTACAACCAGCAGCTGCAGCAGGTGCAGGAGGGCGACTCGCTCGAGAACTCGGCGCTCTCGCGCGCGCTGGCCGAGTTCAGCGCGGGCAACAGCTCGGGCAACCTCGGGAACACGTTGCAGAACGCCGCGGGCGCGACGGCCGCGGGGGCGGGCAACACCCTGGAGACGATCGGTCAGACGGCGCTCGGGATCTACGCGCAGCAGCAGCAGCAGCCGGGGCAGACCGCACCTTACAACCCGGCGACGCAGATCCAGGGGCAGGCGCCCGGCGTCATGCAGACGCCGAGCTACGGCCAGACGCCAGGCTACGCGTACCCGACGATTCAGCCGGTGCCGAACCCGACGTACTCGTACGGCGGGTACTGAGCGCGGACGCATGGAGCGCGACCGTCTCGGGGCGCTGACGCCGAATGCCGAGCACCAGGACGCGTCGGTGGCGCGGCTGGCTGCGTCGGAGGTGACGGTCCCCGACGTCGTCGACGTCCTCCACGGCCTCCTGCTGGACGACCACCGCGGCGAGATGCCCGCGGACACGCACCACGCGGTGCGGGCCGCGCTCGGCGCCTACCGTCGTCGCACCGCGGCCTTCGTGTGGACGCACGAGGTGTATCCGCATCTCGTCGCGCGCGTGCTGCCGCTCGGCATCACCATGGCGGATG
>DASWUT010000697.1:0-1598 GCA_036401455.1 Gemmatirosa sp.
TCCGCGGGCGCGTCGACGAGGACGGCGAGGTCGACGTCGCTCTGGGGCCCGGCGGTGCCGCGGGCACACGAGTTCACGAGGAGCACGGCCTGCACCGGCGGACGCGCACGGAAGAACTCGGCCGTAGTGTCCGCGGCCGCCCAGTGCATCGGCGTGGGAAAGCGCGGGCCGTGGAGCATGAGGGTGGCCTCGGTCGGCGGCGCGGCGGCGCCCTGCAAGACCGGAGCGCACGAGCCCGCACCGCGTGCGGGCGACGTACCGCTCGCGCCGTGAATCGAATTCGCCACCAGTGTCAACCGGCGGGAGAGCCGGGAACCCCGGGGCGATTCACCCCGGAGCGACCGGCAGCCTGCGGGACGCGGGTGTCGACGATCTCGCCCGGCGCAGCGGATGCCGCAGCCAGCCCACGAGCAGCATCGCGGCCGCCCCGGCGCCAACGAGTCCAAGCGCGCCTGGCTCCGGGACGGCCGTGAATGGCCCTCCACTCACCAGCGAGTACGACACCGACGCGTCGACGGTTGGCCAGTAATAGTCCGATTCCCCATCGGCCGTGATCCCGTACGTCGCCGTGCCTTCCGTGGTGAAGCTGCCCGCGTTGAAGAACAGACTCACGCCGTTCTGGGCATCGATCAGCGTGAGATCGAGCGGGGACTGCACGATCTGCCCGTTCTGCACGTTGAACCCGTACACGCCGCTGGTCGTCGTGGAGTGCACCCCGATGAGGTGGGTGAAGGGGTTCTCGTAGTACTGCTGGTACGTGTACGGCACGAATGCATACGGATGCGCCGCGCTCGCCGTGATTCCGACGTTCGGCGGGACGGCAAAGAGCAGGACCTCGATTGGATCCACGTTCGTCGCGTTCCCGTGTGCATCCAAGTGCAGGCCGAGCAGTTCTCCGCGCAGGCCGACCGACTCGTACGTCTCGGTGAAGTTGACATCCGCGATCGTCTGCGCGTGCGCGACCCGGCCGACCGCGGCCAGGACAACCAACGAGAACAGGCGACACCGAGTCACGTCGCACCTCCGGAAGGAGCCCGCACCAGCAATCATCCCCGCGTACACTATCGGGGCAACGGTCGGGCCTGTCAACATAGGGATGGCGCGCATGAGCGGGCGCACCCGCGATCGCGACGTGACCACGCGGGCGCCAGGGCCGACGCGGTCGGGCCGCGAATCGCGCTGCTCGCGGTCGAGCGGGGGGCCACCAACGGGCCGGACCACGCGCTGCGGCAGCCGCCGGTGCAGCGCTGGCTCACGCCACGCGGCCCCGCGCGCGACGGGTCCCCGATCGTCGTGGGCTGGCGTTCGGAAGCGGCGGGGCGAGCGCGATGGGCAGGACGCGTCGGCGCGTGTCGAGCTACGTGTAGCGCGCCATCACCCGCGGGGCTCGACGGGAGCACGACCCAGCACCACATTCGAGGGCTCGTGCACCAGCCGTGCCGCGCGACGCCCGCTGCCATCACAGAGGCGCGGCTCGCTGTACGACGTCGTTAGGCGCTCGCGCGTCTCCCTGGAAGGGATCGTTCCCCGTTGACACCTGCCATCCATACCGCGCGCCTCACGCGCATCCCCTCGACGCGCGCGCACGTCGAGGCCGA
>DASWUT010000698.1:0-2347 GCA_036401455.1 Gemmatirosa sp.
CGACCAGCTGCGCGCGAGGGGGCACGACGTAGCGTTGCGCACGCTTGCATCCCAAGTCGAGGCGATGCGCTCCTATGGGCTGGACGCCGAACCGATCGACCCCGCGATCGAACGCATCGAGCATGACGACTTCGGGACGCGCACTCCGATCGGCGCTCAGCGGCGCGCCGTGCGCACTTTCTGCAGCCGAGCGAAGCTCGACGCGCAGGACCTGCGCGACGCAATCCAGAAGCAGCGCCCCGACGTGCTGCTCATCGATGTCGCGAGCTGGGGCGCGATGGCGGCCGCCGAGGCCTGGGGCGGCCCGTGGGCGTCATGGTGCCCCTATCCGCTTCCGCTGCCCTCGCGCGATGCCCCTCCGTTCGGGCCCGGGCTGCGCCCCGCGCGTGGCGTACTCGGGCGCATGCGCGACTCCGCGCTGCGCCCGCTTCTGCTGGGCGCCCTGGAACGGATCGTCAAGCCGCGCGTCAACGAGATTCGCGAGCGCTGCGGTGTCGCACCCGTCGCCGATGCGGCCGGCCTGCTCTTGTCCGCTCCGCTGCTGCTTTACATGACGGCCGAACCGTTTGAGTACCCACGCTCGGACTGGCATCGCGTGTGCGTTTGGTCGGTCCCTGCGACTGGGAGCCGCCGGCCGATCCGCCCACCTGGCTGGCCGAGGTGCGCGAGCCGATCGTGCTCGTGACGACCTCGTCGGAGTTCCAGGACGATGGAGGGCTGGTGCGCTGCGCACTGGAGGCGCTAGCCGACGAGCCCCTGCAGGTCATCGCCACGGTGCCGTCAGGAGATCCGGCCGCGTTCGATCCACCCGCGAACGCGCGTGTGCTGTCGTACGCCGCGCACGGTCCGATCCTCGACCGCGCGGCGTGCGCCATCACGCATGGCGGTATGGGCGCGACGCAGAAGGCGCTCGTGCGTGGTGTACCGGTGTGCGCGGTGCCGTTCGGACGCGACCAGTTCGAGGTCGCGCGCCGCGTAGAGGTCGCTCGCGCGGGCACTCGACTGACGCCTCGCCGACTGAGCCCAGACCGGCTCCGCGCCGCAGTGCGCGAGGCGATGGGCTGCCGTGCGGGAGCGCGGCGCGTAGCCGACGGATATCGCGACACCGGAGGAGTGCTCAGCGCCGCGAAGGCGGTTGAGGAGCTGTGTGGTTAGCCGTCGCGCGCGCGGCTCCACGGCGTTCGACGGGCGACGGAGCACGAGCGCATGATGTCGAGAATCAGAGCGCACAGCGACGCCAGGTTCGCGCGCCAGCTCGGCCGGCCCGCCGGCCTGGTTTGGCGGCTCGTGGCGAGGAGTCTGAATAGAGCAATCGATGGGTGATCGAAACGGCAGTCGCGCCGCTGCCGGACGGGCCCGATTCGCCTACGACGAGTCAGCGGACCCCGATCGCTCGCTCGCCGCCCGCGCGGCCGACAACACCTCCCGGGCACCGTTCGCGGCCCGCCGTGCCGCCTGCTCGATCGAGATCTCTGTGAAGTCCCGCGACATAACCTCGACCGAAAGCGGGACGTCGATGCCAAGATCCGCGAGCCCACCCAGCCATGCCGCAAGATCGATGTCACCCTCGCCGGGTGCCAGCCGGTGTTCCGTCGCGTCCTCCAGGGCCGAGCCCACGGCGACGGCCCGCATGTCGTTGAGCTGCACCGAGGCGATCATCGCCGTCGGCACTGCTGCGATGTCCTCGAGGGTCACGCCCCCACGGTGCACGTGGTAGCAATCGAGGACGATCCTGGAGTTTACGCGGCCGGCTGCACTCAGGAGACGCATGGCTCCCGAGGGGCTCGACACCGGCGAGTTTGCGCGCGGCTCAAACGCGACCGTGACGCCGTGTGCCGCAGCGCGATCGCAAACAGCCGCGAAGCGCTCCGCGATCGTGTCAAGAGAGACCTCCGCCTCGACCTGAATCGCGTTTATCTGTCGTGAGCCGAAAGTGTCGGCCATCTCGTACATCATCTGCTCCTGGGCGCGCCCAAGCTCGCCGTCGTCTCCATCCCACCCGCGCAGCGGCTCGAGCTCGGTCACGGTGAGCCCGTGATGAGTGACGATCGCGCTGAGGCTCTCGAGGCCGTGTTCATGCTCGCGGGCATTAACCAGCTCGTAGGGAGCAAGCGCGAGCGCGGTAAAGCCGGCTGCTCCGGCGGCTGCGGCGCGCGCCTGCAGTGAGTGGCGGGGAGGCTCCCCGAGCTTCGCGCCGGTCAGGGTGAAGTAGCTCGCCGTGAGCTCTTCCTGGCCCAGCAGGCCAAAGTGCGTCCCCGGTTGATCGGCGCGGTGCACGCCGCGAATCATCCCGGGTCATCCTCCTCGATCGCGCCGTCGGCGTCAGGCCGGTCGGCGGATATCCCCT
>DASWUT010000699.1:0-2231 GCA_036401455.1 Gemmatirosa sp.
CACGCCCCGCCGCCTGCGCCCGCGCCTCCGCACGCAGGTCGACCACCGCGATCCGCGGCAGGCTCGCGCCGCCCGCGCGCTCGGGGAGCGTGAGCAGGCGATACTTCCCCCTCCGCGCGTTTTCCCAGCTCTCCAGGCTCGGCGTCGCGGTGCCCAACACGACGACGGCGCCGGCCATGCGCGCACGCACGACGGCCACCTCGCGCGCGTGATAGCGTGGGTTTTCCCCTTGCTTGTAGCTCGCCTCGTGTTCCTCGTCGACGACGATCGCGCCAAGGTCGTCGAGCGGCGCGAACACGGCCGACCGCGCCCCGACGGCGATGCGCTTGTCGCCGCGGCGGAGCGCCCGCCACGCGTCGTACCGCTCGCCGTCGGACAGCGCCGAATGCAGCACCGCGACGGTGTCGCCAAACGCGGCACGGAAGCGATCGACGGTCTGCGGCGTGAGCGCGATCTCGGGCACGAGCACGATCGCCGTCTTGCCACGTTCCCGCACGACGCGCTCGAGCAGCTCGATGTAGACGAGCGTCTTGCCACTTCCCGTGACGCCGTGCAGCAGGAACGTTTCGCCCGGCGCACCCGCGGCCATCGTGGCGACGGCGTCGGCCTGCGCGGCCGTCGGGGTGTGCTGGGCGCGCGCGGCCGCCGTGCGCTGGGCGAACGGGTCGCGCGCGACCTCCTCGTCGCCTAACGTCGCGAACCCGCGCGCGACGAGGCCCTTCAGCACCGATGGCGAGAACTTGAGGTGTTCCAGCAGGTGCGACATCGCGGCGCGGCCGCCGACGCCCTCCAGCAACTCGTAGAGCGCGCGCTGCTGCGGTGCGCGCGCGAACACGCGCTCGCGATGCAGCAACGAGTCGACGCGGCGCGCCAGCGTCACCACCCGCTGCGTGCGCGCGGCCGGCGACGGCTGCGCGGCACCCGTCAGCAGCGCCGGAAGCGCCGTGCGCAGTGCCACGCCGAGCGGCACGGCGTAGTACCCGGCCACCCAACGGCAGAGCTCCAGAATCGCGGGCGTGACGGCTGGCTCCGCGTCCGGGACGTCGACGAGGGGCTTCGGCACTACGGCCTTGCCGCCGCGCCCGACGAGCGTTGCCGGATCGCCCGGCCCGAGGTAGATGCCGACTTCCTTGCCCGTACGCAGCGGCACGACCACCCGCTGCCCGGGAACGAGCGCGTGCCGCACGTCGGACGGCACGGCGTACGTCCAGGTACGAAACAGCGGCAGCGGAAGCGCGACTTCGGCGAGCGCGAGCCCGGCCGAGGCGAGGTCGCGCGCGGACGGCGGCACCACCGGGATTGGCGCGGCGCGGGCGGCGGGAGGCGTCATGCGGGCGGGTTCGGCAACCCCGAACGTTACACCATCCGCCCGCTCGCTGCGGCGAGCGTCAGCGGTTCGGCGTGGCCGACTCGCGTTCGATCGGGCCCTGCGCGTCCTCGTCCGGCCCCGACCCGCCGAGTGCGGTCGGGTCGGCCACGCGCGGACGCGCGCGCGGCTTCGTCGACCCGCGAAGCACCCCGCGACGCCACCGGTTCAGGCGTGAGTCGCGCTTCTTGTCACCGCCCCGGAGCGGGTCGCCGTCGTCTGGACGTAACGCGCGATCCGACGACCACGGCGCCTCGGGCGCCATCGTCAGCGTCGCAAGCGCGAGCAGCACCTCGTCGTACTGAACGCGCGCCGCCACGAAGTCCGCCCAGGCCTGCTCCGCCTCGACGCCGACCTGCAGTCCCTCCTTCTCGAGCCGCTCGTACACCGCGTCGAACTCGCCGCGCCGTACGCTCACGGGGCCGCTCGGGTCGGGTTTCTGCTGATACGCGATGTCGAAGAAGTCGGCGATCCGTCGCAGGGCGAACACTCCGGCGCGCAGTGTCATGCGCTCCTGCGCCGATGCGCCGCGCTTCAGCACCGCCCCGATGAGCGCGACCGAATCGAGCACCGCGCCCGCCGCAGTCACCCACGACCGCTGCGGCTGCGGCGAGCGAAAGAAGATCAACGCCGTGAGCGACGTGTGGCTCTCCTCGAGTTCGACGAACCACTGCTGCCAGTCCGCCCAGTACGCGTCGAGGCCGTCGAACCCGCCGATCTCGTGCACCCGAACCAGCAGCTCGCTCGCACTCGGCGGCGAGCCGGCGCGAATCTCGAGCAGGGTCACGGCCGACTCGCGGCGCGCGAACGCGGCATACATCGCCGGCAGGTACGACACGAGGAGCGCGACCAGCGTGAGCCCGAT
>DASWUT010000700.1:0-3682 GCA_036401455.1 Gemmatirosa sp.
CACGCCTGCACCTCGTCACCGTCCAGCCGACGCGCTACCAGCCCGTCGTCCAGACCACGGGGACGGTCGCCTTCAACGGCGATCGCTCGACGCCCGTGCTGTCCGACGTGTCGGGTCCGGCGCTCCACATCTTCGTCGATCCCGGCGCCGTGGTGAACCGCGGCGACCCGCTCGCGACGGTGTCGTCGCCCGACTTCGCGACCGCGGTCGCCCAGTTCCGCAAGGCGCAGAGCGCCTACGGCAACCTGTCGCGCATCGCCACGCTCGACGTTCAGCTGTTCAAGAACGACGCGCTCGCACGGCGCGACCTCGAGCAGGCACAGACGGACGCGGCGTCGGCCGCGGCGGACCGCGACGCGGCGATCCAGCAGATGCGCGCGCTCGGCGTCAGTTCGGCAGACATCGCGGCCATCGAGAACAACCGCGGCACGCCGCCGCTCGTTGCGACGATCCGCGCGCCAATCGCCGGCACCGTCGTCGAGCGCCTCATCAGCCCGGGGCAACTGCTCACCGCCGGCACGACGCAAGCGTTCACCGTCGCCGACCTCGCGACCGTGTGGGTGCTGGCGAGCGTCTTCCCCGATGCGTTGCGCGACGTGACGGTGGGCGAGACGGCCGACGTGATCACCGATGCCGCTCCGACCCCGCTCACCGGGCGGGTGACGTACATCGCGTCGCTCGTCGATTCGGCGAGCAACGCCGTCAGCGTCCGCCTGCTCGTCCCCAACCGCGGCCTGCTGCTCCGCCGCGGCATGTTCGTGCGCGTCGGCATCCACTCGGCGCATGCGCGCACCGACATCCTCGTACCCGTTTCCGCCGTGCTCCGCGACGAGCAGAACCTGCCCTTCGTATTCGTCGCGGTGCCCGACGGCTCGTTCGCGCGGCGTCAGGTCACGTTAGGCCAGCAGGTCGGCGATCAGTACGCGCTGCCCACCGGACTCGCGCCGGGCGATCAGGTCGTGGCCGACGGCGCGCTGTTTCTGCAGTTCGCGGAGACGCAATGAGCGCGCTCCTGCGATCACCAACGGAGCGCCCGCCAGAACCTCCGACGCACGATCCGGTCGCGGGCAGCGATCGCCGCCGCGGGCCGATTCAGCGGCTCGTCGGCGCGGCGATCGCGCAGCCGCTGCTCGTCACGCTCCTCATGGTCGCGATCATCGGCATCGGGCTGTTGTCGCTCTCCCGGCTTCCGGTCGACGCGTACCCGGACGTGTCGTCGCCAATGGTCGAGCTCACCACGCAGTGGCCCGGGCACGCCGCCGAGGAGGTCGAGCGGCTGATCACGGTCCCACTCGAAACGCAGCTCAACGGGCTACCGCAGCTCGTCGTGATGCGGTCGATCTCGCTGTATGGCCTGTCCAACGTCCGCGTCACCTTCGCCGACGCGACCGATCTGTACTTCGCCCGCCAGCAGGTGATCGAGCGCCTGCGCGACGCGACCCTGCCGGACGGCGTCGGCGCGAGCATCACGCCGCCGACGTCGCCCTCGGGCCTCGTCTATCGCTACGTGGTGCAGAGCCCCGACCGGTCGGCGATGGAGCTGCACGTGCTGCAGGATTGGGTGCTGGACAAGGCCTACCGGGCCGTGCCCGGCGTCGCCGACATCGCCTCGCTCGGTGGCGAAACGATGCAGTACCAGGTGCTCGTCGATCCGACGAAGCTCGCCGCCGCCGGCCTCGGCGTGAGTGACGTCACGACGGCGCTCGGCGCGAACAACACCAACTCGGGCGGTGGATTCTACGCACAGGGTGGACAGTTCTACTACGTGCGCGGCCTCGGCCTGGTCTCGACGCCCGAGGACATCGGCAACATCGTGCTCGCGGTGCGTGACGGTACGCCGGTGCTCGTGAAAGACATCGGCAGCGTCGTCATCGGGCACGCGCCGCGGCTCGGACAGTTCGGCTTCAACCGCCAGAACGACGCGGTCGAAGGCGTGATCCTCATGCGCACCGGCGAGCAGGCGCAGGTCGTGCTCAAACGGGTCGAGGCCGAGACGCAGCGCCTGAACGACCACGTGCTGCCGAAGGACGTGAAGGTCGTTCCGTTCTACGACCGCAGCGACCTGGTGCAGCTGACGACGCGCACTGTCGGCGACAACCTCGCGCGCGGGATCGTGCTCGTCGTCGTCGTGCTGATCTTCTTCCTGTATGACGTGCGCTCGGGGCTGATCGTGGCGGCGACGATCCCGCTGTCGCTGCTGATCGCGTTCATCTGCCTCGACCTGCGCAACATCCCGGCGAACCTGCTGTCGATCGGCGCGATCGACTTCGGCATCCTCGTCGACGGCGCGGTCGTGATGGTCGAGAACGTGTACCGCCAGCTCGCGCTCCGCCGCGGCACCGAGTATCGGGTGCGCGACGTCGTCGTCGCGGCCGCGGCGGACGTGAGCCGGCCGATCGTCTATGCGGTCGCCGTGATCGTCGCCGCGTTCCTGCCGATCTACGCGCTCGCGGGGCCGTCGGGCAAGCTGTTTCGGCCGATGGCGGACACGACGATCTTCGCGCTGCTCGGCGCGCTGATGTTGACGCTGACGGCCGTCCCGGTGCTCTGCGTCTGGGGGCTCCGGCGCGGCGTGACCGAGCGCCGTAACCGCGTCTTCGAGTGGATCCGTGACCGTTACGCGAGCGGTCTCGCCTGGTGCCTCGCGCACGCGCGCGCGACCGTGATCGCGTCGGTCGCCCTGTTCGCCCTCGCTCTCGCACTCGCCGCCACGCTCGGCGGCGAGTTCATGCCCAAGCTCGACGAGGGCGCGCTCTGGGTACGGGCGACGATGCCGTACACGATCTCGTTCGAGGAGTCGTCGCGGATCGTGCCCGAGATTCGTCGCGTGCTGCAGAGCTTTCCCGAGGTCACGGTGGTCGCCTCCGAGCACGGGCGCGACGACGCGGGAACCGACCCGACGGGGTTCTTCAACGCCGAGTTCTACGTCGGCCTGCAGCCGTACGACACGTGGCATGGCGCTTATCGTTCGAAGGACGAACTGATCGCCGCGATCCAGCAGAAGTTGTCGTCCTACCCGGGCATCACCTTCAACTACACGCAGCCTGCCGAGGACGCGGTCGACGAGGCGCTGACCGGGCTCAAGGCGTCGCTCGATGTGAAGGTGTTCGGGACCGACCTCACCGTACTCGAGAGCCGCGGCCGGGCGATCAAGGCGGTGATCGAGAAGGTGCCCGGGATCAGCCACGTCACGCTCGTCCAGGAGCTGGGACAGCCGAGCCTCACGATCACCGCGGACCGCGCGAAGATGGCGCGCTACGGGCTCACGGTCGCGGCCGTGAACGGGCTCGTCGAGGCCGCCGTCGGCGGCTCGGCGGCGACGCAGGTCGTTCAGGGCGAACGCACCTTCGACCTCGTCGTCCGCCTCCTGCCACAGTACCGCGCCGACCCCGAGCAGATTGGCAACATCCTGCTCGCGACTCCGAGCGGGCAGCAGATCCCGCTGCACGAAATCGCGAACATCGCGATCGCGAGCGGGGCCGCGTTCATCTACCGGCAGGACAACTCGCGCTACATCGGCGTTCAGTACTCGGTCGAGGGGCGCGATCTCGCGAGCACCGTGGCCGATGCGCGTGCGGCGGTGGCGCGCGACGTTCGGCTCCCCTCGGGGTACTCGACGCGGTGGGGGGGCGAGTTCGAGCAGTACACGGAGTCCCGCGCGCAGATGGGTGTCGTCGTGCCG
>DASWUT010000701.1:0-2596 GCA_036401455.1 Gemmatirosa sp.
CGGGTGGTCGTCGCGACGCCCCCACGAGTGACTCGCCCCAAGCTGCCGAGCGGGGCTCGGCGGAGGCCCGTGTGGACATTCTCGTTCTGCTCGCCGACTCGGACGACACGGTCGATACCGCCGCGGCCGCCGCGGGCGTGCCGATCGCCCACGTCCGATCCACCCCGGACCCGCGCGTGTTCAACGCGCCCAATGCACCCTCGCGTCGGTGCGCGCGCGAGGTGGTGACCCTGTACGGCGCCGCCGAGGCCGACCGCATCGCCGTCGCGATCGCGGCGGCCGTCGAGAGCCGGCGCGCCGACGGCGCGCCGCCCAACGCCGTCCGACAGCTTGGCGTGTGGGCCGACCGTGGTGCGGTGGGCGACGTGGCCTGGCGCGATAGCGCGACCGGACTCGTCGTCACTCAGGACGTGGCGATCTCTGCCGCCGCGATCGCCGGAACGGCGGGGCGGTTGCTCAGCGAGCAGGGACGCGCCATTCGCCAGACCGCCGCCGGGCTCGCGATGCCCGACTGGCCCGAGGGCACCCGGCGCGCGATCCAGGTGACGCTCGCCGACGTCGGGGCGCCGCTCGCGACCGCCTGCGTGCACGACGCGCTCCTCGCGTCCCTGCGCGAGGCCGACGGGTACGACGACACATACGACGACGTCTGCGAGGGCGCGTCGGAAGCCGGCGACTGACCCGGCGGTGGCCAGCGCGACAGTGAGTACGTTGCGCCGCATGTGTCACGCCGCTGCGCTCACACCGTTTTCGCCACTTCCACCGCTGCCGGGCGACGACACGCTCGCGGCAATCCTCGACGACGCCGCGGCCGACGCGGCCGCGCCGTTCACCGCACTCGCGGCCGCGTACTTCGCCGAAGCCGGCGCCGGCCTCGGTCGCGTCACGTCCGGTCGGTCACCGGACGAGCTCGCCGCGCGCTTCGACGAGCCGCTTCCACGCGCGGCGCGGCCGCTCGCCGACGTCGCGGCCCGACTCGCGCGCGACGTCGTCGCCGACGCCAATCGGCTCACGCACCCGATGTCGCTCGGTCATCAGGTCGCGGCGCCGCTGCCAGCAGCGGTCTGGGCGGAGCCCGTCATCGCCGCGCTCAACCAGTCGGTGGCAGTGCAGGAGATGTCGCCGACCGGCACCCCGGTCGAGCGGCAGGTCATTCGCTGGATGAGCGACCTCGCCGGCTTCGGGCCGCGCGCGGGCGGCACGTTCACCTCCGGCGGAACCGAGGCCACCTTCGCCGCCCTGCTCGCCGCGCGGAGCCGCGCCCTCCCGAACGTCTGGACCGACGGGCTCGGCGCCGTTCCGCCGGTCATCGTCTGCGGGGATCACGCGCATTACGCGGTGACGCGCGCAGCGGGCGAGATGGGGCTCGGGCTGCGCAACGTCGTCCAGGTCCCGTCACGCGATGCGCGCGGCGGTGACTTCCGCATGAATACGGCCGCGCTCGCCACGAAGCTCGCCGACCTCGCGATGTCGGGACGTCGGGTGATGGCCGTCGTCGCGACGGCAGGCTCGACGGCGACGGGAAGCTTCGACGACCTCACGGCGACTGCCGACGCCTGCGCCGCGCATGATCACTGGCTTCACGTCGACGGTGCGCACGGCGCGTCGGCGCTGCTCTCGGGCACGCACCGGCACCGCTTGCGCGGGCTGGACCGCGCCCACTCGCTCGCCTGGGATCCGCACAAGATGCTGCTGCTGCCGCTGGCGGCCGGTGTCGTGCTCGTCCGCGACGAACGATGGCTGGACGGCGCGTTTGCGCAGGCCGCCCCGTACCTCTTTCAGGACACGCCCGAAGCGCACGCCGAGGAGTTCGATGCCGGCGCGACCGGTGGCGGCCCGCCGCGGGGGTGGGATCAGGGCGTGCGGACGTTTCAGTGTTCGCGCCGCGCCGACGCCCTCAAGCTCTGGGTTGCCTTCCAGCGGTACGGAGCCGATGGACTTGGCGCGCTGTACGACCGCCTCTGCGCCCTCGCGGCGCGTCTGTACGCGCGGCTCGCGGCGCACCCGGCGTTCGACGTGTGGCACGAGCCCGAGTCCAACATCCTCTGCTTCTCGCGTCGCGCGTCGTCGTTCGCCGGCACCGCGCAGCCTGCGACGTCGCCAGCGGGCGGTGGATGGCTCGACGCGGCGAACGCGGCGGTCCGGGCGCACTACAACGCGTCCGGGGCTGGATGGATCACGACGACGGTACTCGGGGGCAGGGGGTGCTGCGCGTCACGGTGATGAATCCGCGCACGACGGACGCGCATTTGGCGTCGCTCGTCGGGGGGCTCGCGGCCGCCTGACGGGGGTGACGCGGCCCGGCGCCGCGGCGTCCACGACCGCGTGTCGCACAGGTGGCATGTGCGTTGCGCTCTGTCGAGTTCGCGTGCATCCAGGGCGGGTCGTCGGTCGACCGCCGCGCGCCGCATCACCCGTCGCATGCAGCGTCCCGTCAACTCCGCGTCCCCCCGATCCGTGCTTCCGTCCGAAGCCGCCGCACCGCACGAAGCAGGCGCTGGCGAGCGCTCGGCGCGCGACGTGCCGGACGCGCAGCTCTGGCGCGATGCGATCGGGGCAGCGCGCCGCGCCGCCGCGGCCGCGGCCGAACTGCGGC
>DASWUT010000702.1:0-2268 GCA_036401455.1 Gemmatirosa sp.
AACGAGGCGCGCGCATCGTCGTCGGCCGCGAGCGCGCGCGCCTCGCCGAGCACGCGCCGGAGTGCGGCGGGGTGCGCCTGCACCTGGAAGAGAACGCGGGGGCCCGGCGCCGATCCGAACGCGGTGAACGCCGCGTGCGCGTAGTAATTGTACGCGAGCACGCCGGCCCCGCATCGGCGCGCGCGCTCGCCCGCGCGCCGCCCGAGCCGCGCGTCGGCGTCGGCGAGCGCGCGCGGGCCGCGGCGCTGCAGCACGGCCTGCCAGGGCATCGTCTGCACGCGCCGCGACGGCAGCGACGGGTGATGCCGGCGTGCGAGGAAGGCGCGAACCCGGCCGGGCGCCAAGCCCAACACGGCCGCCACCGCGCCCCGGTCGAGCGGCGTGTACCAGTCGGTGATCAATGTCTCCAGCCGCCCCGACTCGGCGAGGGCGAGGGGCACCTGGTAGCCGTCGCGTGCGCCGTTGAACACCGTCACGTACCGTGGCGCGTCCGACGGACCCGCGGCGCCAGCGCTCAACGGGGCGTAGTCCCCGCGTGCGTCGGCACACGGGGCAGGTCGCGTCGGTGGTCGGCCCGCTGGCGCCTCATGGCCGCAAGCTACGCGCGCCGGCTCGCGCACCGCTACACGCGACGCGCCTCACGCGACTCGCCGTCGCGCTGGCGAGCGACGACGGGGCGGCATAGGATTGACCGATGCCGCGCACCGCCATCAACCGTCGCGTCAGGACCCGGCCGACGTGACCGGGCAGGATACGACCGGTGCGGCACCGGCCGCGCCTGCGCCGGGAACCACCGCCGGCGCGTTCTACCAGGGCGAACGCGGCGCGGCGTACTTCGCGCGGCAGGCCGCGGCCGGGCAACGCGCGGCGACGATGAACATGCGGTTCTGGACGCCCCACGTGCGGCCGACCGACACCATCGTCGAGTTCGGCTGCGGTGCGGGCGACCTGCTCGCCGCGCTCCCTGGCGACCGGAAGGTCGGCGTCGAGATCAACCCCGCGGCTGCCGCCCGCGCCCGCGCCCGCGGACTTGAGGTGCACGAGGGGCTCGCGTCGCTGCCCGCCGCGACGTTCTCGCGGGCCGTCTCGAGCCACGCACTCGAGCATGTCGAGGCCCCCGCCGCGGTACTTCGCGAACTGCGACGCGTCCTGCGCCCCGGCGGCGAACTCCTGCTGCTCCTTCCGCTCGACGATTGGCGGCAGCGTGGGCAGCGGCATTTCCACCGCGACGACTTCGACATGCACCTCTACGCGTGGACGCCGCTCACGCTCGGCAACCTGCTCGTCGCGAGTGGGTTCGTTCCCGACGAGGTCCGCATCGTCACGCACGCGTGGCCGCCGCGCATCGCCGACGCGCTGTGGCGCGCGAGCGAGGGCGTGTTTCACGCGACGGCACGGGTCACCTCCGTGCTCACCAGGAAGCGGCAGCTCTTCGCCCGGGCACGTCCGACGGCTTGACGAGCCCGGGACCGCCACGGCCGTCGGCGGACGCGTCCGCGGTCGCACTCGACACGTGGCGGGGACTCGCGTCGTTGGTCGTGATGGTCGGCCACCTGCGCGCGCTGTTCTTCATCCCACTCAGCGGACTGCGCGCGCCGTCGCTCCTCGTCAGGCTCGTCTACGCCGCGACGAGCCTCGGCCATCAGGCCGTGATGGTCTTCTTCGTCCTCAGCGGCTACCTCGTCGGCGGCAGCGTCGTGCGCGCGGTGCGGGCGCGGCGGTGGTCGTGGCACGAATACCTCGCACGCCGAACGGCACGGTTGTACGTCGTGCTCGTCCCCGCGCTGCTGCTGACCGCGCTGTGGGATCAGCTCGGGATTCGCTTCCTCGCGCAGTCGGGCCTGTACCAGCCCAACCCCGACTACGCGTACATCCTCCCGTTCTCCATCGCCGGCAACGAGCGACTCACGGCGTTCGTCGGCAACGGCGTGTTCGTCCAGACGATCGTCGTCCCACCGTTCGGATCCAACAGCCCGCGCTGGAGTCTGGCCAACGAGTGGTGGTACTACCTGATGTTTCCGCTGCTCGTCGTGCTGGTCGCGCCGACGCGCTCCCCGGCCGCGCGCCTCGCGAGCGCGGTCGGCGGAGCGTGCATCGCGTGGTTCGTCGGTGTCGAGATCGCCGCCTACTTCGGCATCTGGCTGCTCGGTGCGGGCCTCGCGGTCGTGCCGACGCGCCCGCTCACAGGCAGACTGCCCCGAGTCGCCGTCGCGCTCACGAGCGCGGCGGTCGTCGTCGCGGCGCTCGGATTCGGCGGCGCGCACCCGG
>DASWUT010000703.1:0-10933 GCA_036401455.1 Gemmatirosa sp.
GCGGCGCTGCCCGCGAGCACGGTCGTCGGCCTGGCGCTTTGGCCGGAGACCCTCGCCGGCTGGTCGCGCGACCGGAAGTTGCCGTCGTCCGTCGTCTGGGCGGTGCTCGCAGGCGCGCCGAGCGGACCCGTTCGCGACATGCTCGCCCGACGGCTCGGCGTCTCGATGCGCGAGCTGAGTGCGCTCATCGACGCGCGGCGCCAGGAGTCGGCGGCGTCGCGCGCGGCGGCGAACGACGATGGCGCACCCGGCGCGCCGAGCGACGAGGAGCCGCCGGGCTCCGGGGAGCCGCGGCGCGCGGATTAGATTGCCGCCCCATGCACGCCGCCGACATCCGCTCACGCTTTCTCGACTTCTTCGCGCGCCAGAACCACGCGGTGCGGCCGAGCGCCTCGCTCGTGCCCG
Organism: Gemmatirosa sp.; assembly: GCA_036401455.1. GTDB lineage: Bacteria > Gemmatimonadota > Gemmatimonadetes > Gemmatimonadales > Gemmatimonadaceae > BPUI01. Next base: position 406 of record DASWUT010000703.1, read on the forward strand.
CGGACGACCCGACGCTCCTGTTCACGAACGCCGGGATGGTGCCGTTCAAGCGCGTATTCCTCGGCCAGGAGGAGCCGCCGACCCCGGCGCGGCGTGCGACGACGGCGCAGAAGTGCGTGCGCGCCGGCGGCAAGCACAACGACCTCGAACAGGTGGGGCACACGGCCCGGCACCACACCTTCTTCGAGATGCTCGGTAATTTCTCGTTCGGCGACTATTTCAAGCGCGACGCGATCCGCTTCGCGTGGGACTTCGTCACCGGCGACCTCGGCATCGCGCGTGAGCACCTGCGCGTCAGCGTGTTTCACGAGGACGACGAAGCGCGCGCGCTCTGGCGCGAGATCGCCGGGCTGCCCGACTCGCGCATCTACGGGCTCGGTGCGAAGGACAACTTCTGGCAGATGGCCGACACGGGCCCCTGCGGCCCCTGCACCGAGATCTACGTCGACCTCGCGGCCGTGGCACGCGACTATCGCCTGCCAGAGGGCGCGACGGGTGAGTGGGCCGAACTCGACCGCACCGAGTTCTCGGTCGACGCGTTTGCCGAAGGAGCGGAGGCGGGGCGGTTCCTCGAGATCTGGAACCTCGTGTTCATGCAGTACGACCGTCAGCCGGACGGCACGCTCGTGCCCCTGCCGCGGCCGAGCGTCGACACGGGCGCGGGGCTGGAGCGAATCGCCGCCGTGCTGCAGGGCGTGACGAACAACTTCCACACGGACGTCTTCGCGCCGCTGATCGCGGCCGTCGAAACGACTGTCGGGAAGCCGTACCGCGGGCGCGAGTCGGACGCGGTCGTCGACGGCGTTGACCCGGCGTCGTTCCGGGTGCTCGCCGACCACGCCCGCGCGGTCGCGTTCCTCCTCGCCGACGGTGTCTTTCCGTCCAACGAGGGGCGCGGATACGTGCTCCGGCGCATCCTCCGCCGCGCGGTGCGCCACGCCTACCTGTTAGGCCGGACCGCCGAGCCGACGCTGTACCGCGTCGTCGACGCGGTCGTCGCGACGATGGGCGAGGTGTACCCCGAGCTGCGCATGCGGGCGGATTACCTGACGTCGACGACGCGTGCGGAGGAGGAACGCTTCCTCCAGACGATCGCGGGCGGGCTCGCGCGGTTCGACGAACTCGCGCCGGTGCACTCGACCCAGGGCTCGACCGCGCTCCGCGGCGAGATCGACGGTGAGGAGGCGTTCCGCCTCTACGACACGTTCGGTTTTCCGATCGACCTCACCGAGTTGATGGCGGCGGAGCGAGGGTATCGGGTCGACGTCGCCGGCTTCGAGCGCGCGCTCGGACGGCAGCGGACGCAGTCGCAGGAGGAGCGCCGGTCGCGCAACATCGCGGTGTCGGTCGACACCCTCGGCGATCTCACCGCATGGCAGCGCGACGGCGTCCCGATCGAGGAGGCGGGCCGATTCGTCGGCTACCAGCGCGTCAGTGTCGAGACCGAGGTCGCCGCGCTACGCGATGTCGGGAACGGGCGCGTCGCCGTGCTCCTGCGCGAGTCGCCGTTCTACGCCGAGAGCGGCGGCCAGGTGAGCGACCATGGCGAGATCGTCGGCGCTGGCTGGCGCGTCGACGTCGACGAGGTGCGCAAGGTCGACGGGCGCGTCGTGGCGTTAGGCCTGGCACACGGCACGCCGGCCTTCGGATCGGTCATCGCGCGCGTCCCGACGGACCGCCGACGCGACACCGAGCGCAACCACACCGCGACGCACCTCCTGCATGCCGCACTCCGCCAGGTGCTCGGCGAGCACGTGCACCAGGCGGGCTCGGTGGTCGAGCCCGATCGCCTGCGGTTCGACTTCACCCATCACGGGCCCGTACGCCCCGACCAACTCGACGAGGTCGAAGCGATCGTCAATCGCGGCGTGTGGCGCGACGCGCCCGTTCAGATCACGGAGAAGCCGTATGCCGAAGCGGTTGCCCAGGGCGCGATGGCGCTCTTCGGCGAGAAGTACGGCGACGTCGTCCGTGTCGTCGACATCCCGGAGCTGTCGACGGAGCTGTGCGGCGGCACCCACGTTCGGCACACGGCCGAGATCGCGCTGTTCCGCATCGTTCAGGAAACCGGCGTTGCGGCCGGCGTACGTCGGATCGTCGCGCTGACGGGCCCGCGCGCGTACGAACACCTGCGTGCCCGTGAGCGTGCGCTCGACGAGGTCGCGGGCGTGTTGAAGTCGTCGTCCGAGCAGGCCGTGCGTCGCGCGCAGGCGCTCGTCGATGAACGGCGGCAACTCGAACGGCGCCTGGAAGAGGCGCAGCGCGGCGGGGGCGCGACGCAGGTGCAGTCGCTCGCCGCGGCCGCCGCGCCGCTCGGCGCGGGCGCACGCTTCGTCGCGCGTGAGGTGCAGGCCGGCGACCTCGATGCGCTGAAGGCGTTAGGCGACGCGGTCCGCGAGCAGCTGCCCGACGCGATCGGCGTGCTCGGCGCGCGCACGGACGATGGGAAGGCGATGCTCCTCGCCGTCGTCGGCGACGCGCTTCGCGAACGCGGGGTCCGCGCAGACGACGCGGTTCGGCGCGTCGCGGCGGCGGTCGGTGGGCGGGGCGGCGGCAAGCCACACATGGCGCAGGCTGGCGTGCCGGACCCCGCGCGACTGGGCGAGGCGCTCGCCGCGGTCGAGGCCGCGGTCGGGCCACTCGTCACGGCGGGCTGAGCGCATGACCGCCGTCGCCGTCAGTGACGAGCAGGCGCCGGAGCCGCTCGCGCGCCGCGTCGCGCAGATCCTGGCCGAGTCGGGCGGGGATGGGTCGGCGGTCGACCGGCACATCGCCGCGGCGGAGCAGGCGGTCGCGCGCCTGCTCCGCGAGGAGTCGACGTCACGCGCGTCGGCCCTCGATCTGCTCGCCGCCGACGCGCTCGCGACGTACGCGTTCGAGCTCGCCGCGGACGCGCCGGACGCGATCCCGGACCTTGCCGTCCATGCCATGGCCCGCTTCGCCGCGCTCGCCGCGGCGGCGCCGGGCGCGTGATCGGCCGCACCCACGTTCCGTTTCCCGCCGCCCCATCGTGCCGATGACCTCTGCTCTCGCCGCCGCCGCCGAGCCCTCCGCCCCCGTTGCCACCGCCGACGTCGTCGGCGCGCTCCGCGAGCTGTCGGAGCTCGCCGCGCGTACGGCCGACACGCTCGCGACCGACGTCGCCGCGGCGGCGACGCTCGTCCGCGACACGGTCCGCGGCGGCGGGACGCTGTACTTCTGCGGCAATGGCGGAAGCGCCGCCGACGCGCAGCACATGGCGACCGAGTACGTCGTGCGGTACCGGCGCAATCGTCGTGCGTACCCGGCCGTCGCGCTCACGACCGACACCTCGTTGCTGACGGCGTGCGGCAACGACTTCGGATTCGACGAGGTGTTCGCGCGCCAGGTCGAGGCGTTCTGCCGCCCCGGAGACCTCCTCGTCATCCACTCGACGAGCGGCAACTCGCCGAACGTGCTGCGCGCGGCCGAAGCCGCGCGCGCCGCGGGCGTTCGCGTGCTCGCGTTCTCGGCGCGCGACGGCGGGGCGCTCCGGGCGCTCGCCGACCACAACGTCGTGATTCCGACCGACCGCACGGAGCGCGCGCAGGAGCTGCACCTCTGCATCGAACACCTGATCTGCGATCTGGTCGAGGCCGAGTTGTGATCGACCTGCACGGACGGCGCGCCGTGGTGAGCGGGGCGTCGCGCGGGATCGGCGCGGCCGCCGTGCGACTGCTCGCGAGCGCTGGTGCGGACGTCGTCGTCGGATACCGCACGCGCCCCGACGACGCCGAGCGCGTCGCCGCGGAGGCGCGCGCGTCGGGCGCGCGCGCGGTCACCTGCGGCGCGGATCTCGACACGCGCGATGGGTGTGAGGCGCTCGTCCGCGTCGGCGTCGATGCGTTCGGCGGCGTCGACGTCGTCGTGATCAATCACGGCGTGTGGCCCGCTGCGGAGGTGCCCGTGGCGACGATGGACGACGCGCGCTGGAGCGCGACGATGCGCGCCGACCTCGACTCCGTGTTCTGGCTGTCGCGCGCCGCGGCCAACGTGTTAGGCGCGGGCGGGCGCCTCGTGTTCGTCTCGAGCACCGCCGGGCAGCGCGGGGAAGCGTTCCACGCGGACTACGCGGCGGCGAAGGGCGCGATGATCAGCTTCGTGAAGTCGCTCGCCGTCGAGCTCGCGCCGCGCGACGTGACCGTCAACTGCGTCGCACCCGGCTGGGTCGACACGGAAATGACCGAGCCGGCGCTCCGCGACGGCGGCCGCGAACGGATCGCGGCCACGATCCCGATCGGCCGGATCGCTTCGGCCGAGGACGTCGCGGGCCCGATCCTGTTTCTCGCCTCGCCGCTCGCGCGCCATGTGACCGGTGAGGTCCTCAACGTGAACGGCGGCAGCGTGCTGTGCGGCTGAGCGAGCGCGAAGCCGTGGTCGAAACGGGCGCTCCGGCGGCGCGCCGCCCGCGGGTCGTCGCCCTGTTCACCGGCGGAACGATCTCGATGCGAGTCGATCCCGTGGCCGGCGGCGCGGTCCCGGCGCTGTCGGCCGATGAGATCCTCGCCGCTGCGCGCGGCGTGCAGGACGTCGCGGACGTGCGCGCCGAGGGTTGGGGACGGTTCCCCGGTCCGCACATGACCGTCGAGCGGCAGTGGGCACTGCGGCACCGGATAGCGGTGCTGCTCGACGACGCGACGGTTGATGGCCTCGTCGTCACGCACGGCACCGACACGCTCGAAGAGACCGCGTACCTCGTCGCGCGTTCGCTCGTGTCGCCCAAGCCGGTCGTCTTCACCGGGGCGATGCGTTCGGCCAGCGACCTCGGATGGGACGGGCCGCAGAACCTGCTCGACGCGGTGCGCGTCGCCGCCGCGCCGGCGAGCGCGGGGCAGGGAACGCTCGTCGTGATGGGCGGTCGGATCTTCGCAGCGCTCGAGGACACGAAGGCGCACACGCACCAGCTCGACGCGTTCGAGGCGCCCGGACTCGGTCCGTTAGGCACCATCGACGAGGACCGCGTGCTGTTCCGGCGCCGGCTGGTCGACGTGCCCGCGCCGCTCGCGCCGGCGGCCCCGGGCGATCCGGTCGACATCGTCGGGAGTTGGGCCGGGGCCGACTCGCGCCTGCTCGATGCGTCGCGCGAGAGCGGAGCGCGCGGGGTCGTGATCGCGGCGATGGGGCGCGGCAACGTGCCCCCGGCGATGGTTCCCGGGATCGAGCGGTGGCTGGCCGCGGGCCGTCCGGTCGTCGTCGCCTCGCGCGCGCCGCGCGGTCGCGTCGGGCAGACGTACGCATACCCGGGCGGCGGGCGCAAGCTGTGGGAGATGGGCGCGATGTTCGCCGGTGCGCGCCGCCCCGCGCAGGCGCGCATCGACCTCATGCTCGCGGTCGGCGTGTCGGCCGAACCGGCGCACCTGCGCGAGCTGTTCGACGCGCGCTGATCGCCACCCGCGTGCACGAGGGACGCCGGTGACGGCGCCCGCGTTCGGCGACCGCCTGCGCCCGCCCGCGGGCGTCCTCGAGATCGCGGGCCGGCTCGAGCGCGAGGGCTTCGAGGCCTGGTGCGTCGGCGGCGCGGTGCGCGACGCGCTGCTCGGGCACCCGTCGCTCGACTGGGACCTCGCGACGTCCGCCGAGCCGCCGGTCGTCCAGCGCCTGTTCCGGCGCACGGTGCCCAAGGGGATCGAGTTCGGGACCGTCGGCGTGTTCGATCGGGTGGGCGTGCTGCACGAGGTGACCACGTTCCGACGCGACGTGCAGACAGACGGGCGACACGCGGTCGTCGCGTTCGGCGCGTCGCTCGTCGACGACCTCGCGCGCCGCGACTTCACGATCAATGCGATCGCGTACCGCCCGGCGACCGGCGCGGTGGCCGACCCGTTCGACGGGGCGGGCGATGCAGCGCGACGCATGGTGCGCGCGGTCGGTGACGCGCCGACGCGGATGCGCGAGGACCGGTTGCGCGCGCTCCGGGCGATCCGGTTCGCGTCCCGTTTCGACTTCGCGATCGAGGATGCGACCTGGCGCGCGATCGTCGAGAGCGCCCCGTATCTCAGGCTCCTCTCGCCGGAGCGCGTACGCGAGGAGCTGGAGAAGACGATGCGTCAGGTGCGCCGGCCGTCGGAGGCGCTGCTGCGCTGGCGCGACGCGGGTGCGCTGGCGGTCCTCGTTCCCAAACTCGCGGCGCAGCCAGACGTCGCATTCGCCACCGTCGATTGCCTCCCGGCCCCGACGCTACCCGGCCGGCCGCAGCGACTGCCCAACCGACTCGCCGCGCCATGGCTCGGCGTCGCGCGCGCCGACGTCGAGCGCGGGCTTCGCGCGCTGCGCGCCAGCAATCACGAGATCCGCTGGACCGCCGATCTGACGGATCGCGCGGCGACGCTGCTCGACCGCGTGCGAGCGGCGCTGCTGGCCGATGCGGGCGGGTCCGACGCCGAGCTGCGGCGATGGGCGGCGCTGTCCGGACGGACGCTTGCCGCACCGACGTTCCGGCTCCTCGCCGCGCGGTTCGCCGCCGAACGCGACGCCGGGCCGTCGATCGAGCCCGCGGTTCCGACGGCCTCGCGCGTGCGGTGGACGTACCGGCGGCTGGTCCGGATCGCCTACCGCGACGCGATCGAGCTCGCCGATCTCGCGGTCTCGGGGCGCGATCTGGCCGGCGCGGGCGTGCCGGCCGGACCTGCCGTCGGCGCTACGTTGCGTCAGTTGCTCGACGACGTGGTCGAGGAGCCCGCGCGCAACGGTCGCGCGTGGCTGCTCGGCCGCGCCGCGGAGCTCGTCGGCCGCGGCTGAACCGACCGACCGCGGCGGTCCGTCCGCCACGATCCTCGCCCCTTTCACTCCATCGACGCGATGCTCTTCCGCGGCCGACAGCCCGCTGCCAGCGTGTGGCGGCGGTTCCGATCCGACGCCGACGAGTTCACGGTGGTCGAGGCCGACGGGTACATCGAGATCCGCGTGGCCGCGAACGCCGAGCGCGCGGTCGACCTCCTGAACGCGCTGGCCGAGCAGATGCCTCCGGCAGTCGACGTGTACATCGGCGATGTGCGTGCCCGCAACGCCTGGCGCGGCACCGACGTCGGCCTTCCCGACGTGCGGGAGAGCATCTCGCGGCTCAAGGTGCCGCTCGCGGCGTACGGTGGAGTCGAGCTCGCCATCTACACGACCGACGACCAGCTCACGCTCGCGCCCGACCTCACGCTGTACGTGTACGCACGCAGCGATCGCTGGATCTACGTCCTCCAGAGCTTTGGGCTGATCGAGTCGCGCACGCCGTCGCGCGACAGCTACGAGCTGAGCCGCGACGAGCTCGGCGAGGCGCCCGAGCTCGCCGAGGCGCTCGTCAGCATGGCGGACCGACTCGGGTTGCGCGCCGTCGGGGCCGTCACGCCGGCGACCGCGTGACCGTGCGGCGCCGGGCCGCGCCGCCCGAACCCGGCGACTCGCTGTTCGGCGCGGCGCGCGATGCGGCGGCCCCGCTCGCGGCGCGGATGCGCCCGCGCACGCTCGAAGAGTTCGTCGGGCAGCAGCAGCTGCTCGGACCCGGGCGGTCGCTCGGCGACGCGATCCGCCGCGGTACGGTGCGGTCGATGATCCTGTGGGGCCCGCCAGGAACGGGGAAGACGACGCTCGCGCGCCTCGTCGCCGGCTACACGGACCGCGCCTTCGTTCCGTTCTCGGCGGTCACCGAAGGCGTTCCGCGCGTCCGCGAGATCGTCGGCGAGGCCGCGGAGCGCTGGCAACGCGAGGGGCGCGGCACGATCCTCTTCGTCGACGAGATCCATCGCTTCAACCGCGGCCAGCAGGACGCGTTTCTGCCGCACGTCGAGAGCGGTACCGTCACGCTGATCGGCGCGACGACGGAGAACCCGTCGTTCGAGCTCGTTGGCGCATTGCTGTCGCGCGCGCGCGTGTTCGTGCTCGAGCCGCTCGATGCTGCTGCGCTCACGACGCTGATTCGTGGCGCGCTGACCGAACGCGAGCGCGGCCTGGGATCGCTCGGGCTTCGGGCCGACGACGACGCGATCGCGCTCCTCGCCGAACTCGCCGACGGCGACGCGCGACGCGCGCTCACCACGCTCGAAGCCGCGGCCGACCTCGCCGGCGCCGGCGGGCAGGTGACGACGGCGCTCGTGCGTGACGCGCTGCAGCGACGGACACCCCGCTACGACAAGGGCGGAGAGGAGCACTACAACATCATCTCCGCCTACCACAAGGCGCTGCGCGGGAGCGATCCGCAGGGCGCGCTGTACTGGCTCGCGCGGATGCTGGAGGGCGGCGAGGACCCGCTCTACATCGCGCGGCGCACGGTGCGGTTCGCCGTCGAGGACGTCGGGCTCGCGGACCCGAACGCGCTCCGGCTCGCGATCGCCGCGCGGGACGCGTACGAGTTCCTCGGCTCGCCGGAAGGCGACCTCGCGCTCGCCGAGGCGGCCGTGTATCTGGCCACGGCGCCGAAATCGAACCGGGTGTACGCGGCGTGGAAGGCCGCGCTCGCCGCAGCGCGCGACACGCCGGCCGAACCGGTGCCGCTGCACATCCGGAACGCGCCGACGGGCCTCATGCGCGAACTCGGGTACGGTGCGGGGTATGAGTATGCGCACGACGTTCCGGAGGGGTACACCGCGCAGGAGTACCTCCCGGAACGCCTGCGCGGGGCGGAGTTCTACGCGCCGGGGCCGCACGGCTTCGAGCGCGACGTCGCGAAGCGTCTCGCCTGGTGGGCCGAGCTGAAGGCCCGCTCGACGGCCTCGCGCAACGACGGCCCTGAAGCTGCGACGCCCGACCTTACGACCAGCCGCGACGCCGGCGAGGAGGAATGATGCGACAGTTCACCCGTGGTACCACCGTGGCCGCCGTCGCTGCCGGGATCGCCGTGGCCGGCTGCGTGAGCATCGGGCGCCAGGTGTTCACGACCCCGCTCGTCTCGTTCACCGACGTGCAGATCAACGGGCTCGGCCTGCAGGGCGGCAGCCTCGACGTCGTGCTCAACGTGTACAACCCCAATCACTACGGGCTGAGCGCGCAGCGGCTTGACTACCAGGTGCTCATCGATTCGGTGCCGCTCGGGACGGGCGCGATCACGCGCAAGTTCGACGTGCACGGCAGCGATTCGACGCAGGTTCGACTGCCGGTCACGTTCAGCTACGCAGGCCTCGGCAGCGCCGGGCGCGCGCTCATGGCGCGCGGCGTCGTCAACTACCGTGTACTCGGCAACATCACGGTCGGCACGCCGATCGGCAATTTCACGCGTCCGTTCGACCGTACGGGGCAGTACAACAGCCTCGGCGGCTTCCGCTGAGCCGCGCACGACGCGCTCCGGACATCACTTCTCGATAGAGGTCATCCCATCGCTCGCGATCTGATCACCCTCGCGCCGCCAACTGAGCGCGCGATCCTCGTCGGTGCGCCGCTCAAGCGGTCGCACGACCGGCACCACGTCGACGAACATCTCGAAGAGCTCGGTCGCCTGGCCGACACGGCGGGCGCGTGCGTCGTCGGCTCGCTGACGCAGCAGCTCGACCGGCCGCACCCGGGCACCTACCTCGGCAGCGGCAAGCTCGAGGCGCTGCGCGAGCGCGCGTCCGAACTCGACGCCTCCCTCGTGCTGTTCGACGACGAGCTGTCGCCGGCGCAGGGCAAGAACATCGAGCAGGCGATCGGTCTGCGCGTGATGGACCGCGCCGAACTGATCCTCGACATCTTCGCGACCCGCGCGCGGACCAACGAGGCGAAGCTGCAGGTCGAGCTCGCACAGCTCGAGTACATGCTGCCGCGGCTGACGCGCATGTGGACGCACCTCGAGCGCACGCAGGGCGGTATCGGCACGCGCGGCCCTGGCGAAACGCAGCTCGAAACGGACCGCCGGCTCATTGGGCAGCGCATCCGCGTGCTCAAGGAGCGCCTCGAGGCCGTGCAGCGCTCGCGCGAGGTGCAGCGCGCGTCGCGGCGCGAGAGCTTCCGTGCCGCGCTCGTCGGCTACACGAACGCGGGCAAGTCGTCCATCCTGCGTGGGCTGACGGGCGCTGACGACGTGTTCGTCGAGGATCGGCTGTTCGCGACGCTCGACCCGCTGACGCGCGAGGCGCACCTCGGGCGGCACAAGGACGGGGCGCACGCCCGCGTCCTCGTCACCGACACGGTCGGGTTCATCCGCAAGCTGCCGCACCACCTCGTGGCGTCGTTCCGCGCGACGCTCGAAGAGACGCGCGAGGCCGATCTGCTGCTGCACGTAATCGACGCGAGTCATCCGGGGTGGGAGGAGCAGCGCGCGGTCGTCGAGGACGTGCTGGCCGACATCGGCGTGCGGGACACGCCGGTGCTCTACGTGTTCAACAAGATCGACGCGCTCGACCCCGACGTCGTCGAGGCGATGCGCGCTCGTGAGGCGCACGCGGATGCACCTGCGGTGTTCGTGTCGGCGCACGCGCCCGACGGCCTGCGTCCGTTGGCCGACGCGCTCGAGGAGTGGGAGCAGCGTCGTTACAGCGTCGTCGACGTGCGTCTCGCGCCGGCGGACGGCCGAGAACTCGCCGCGCTCTACCGCGACGCCGAGGTGCTGGAG
>DASWUT010000704.1:0-7362 GCA_036401455.1 Gemmatirosa sp.
GTCGCGTGCGTAGCCGACCACGTCGCGATCACCCCCCTCGAGCTCGACGACGACGGTCGGCTCCTGCATCCGTTCCAGGTGCTTGAGGGCGTCGCGCAGTTCGGCCGCGCGCTCGAAGTCGAGTCGCGCCGCGGCGTCCTCCATCCGGGCCGAGATGCGCCGCACGACCTCGTCCGTCTTCCCGTCGAGAAACACGACGACCTCGTCGATCATCCCGCGGTAATCCTCGATCGTTTGGTTGGCGATGCACGGTGCCTTACACCGGCCGATCGCGAAGTCGAGGCACGCGCGCTCCGGCATCTCGCGCGGCATGTCGTAGTTGCACGACCGCACGGTGAAGATGCGCTTCACGACAGCGAGTGCGCGCCGCATCTGCCCGACGTCCGTGTACGGCCCGAAGTAGCGCGCGCCGTCGGCCTGGAGCCGCCGCGTGACGAACACGCGCGGATACGGTTCGTTGAGCGTGACCTTGATGTACGGATAGTTCTTGTCGTCGCGCAGCGCGATGTTGTACCGCGGCTTGTACTCCTTGATGAGGTTCGCCTCGAGGATCAGCGCGTGCGCCTCCGTCGGCACGACGATCGTCTCGAGATCGCGCACGTTGCGCACGAGGCCGCGCGTCTTCGGGCTCTCGAGGTGCTCACTGGCGAAGTAGCTCCGCACGCGGGAGCGGAGCCGCTTGGCCTTGCCCACGTAGAGCACCTTCCCCTCTGCATCTTTCCAGAGGTAGACGCCCGGCGATTCCGGGAGGTGCGGCAGCTTGGCGGCGACGGCGTCGGGTGTCGTGATCATCGGGAGCGTGGGGCGCGGTGCGGTCGTGCGTACGGCAACTGTGATACCCCGGCCCCGGGCTGCTGGGTCGCACGATCCAGGTTAGGCCCGCGCGGGCCCGCCGAGCCGGCGTCGGAGGCGCCGGACGACGGCCGCGCTCTCGCCTTCGCCGAGCGCGGCCGTGATCGCGAGATAGCTCACACCGTACGCCCCGCAGACGAGGCCCGCGAGTGCGACGGCGGGCAGACGGCCCGCCGCGAACTTCGCGCCGATTCCGACGGCGCCGGACGCGAGCGCGGCTCCCCAGAGGCGCGTGACGGCGCGCCCCGGGATGCCCGTCGGCCCGATGCGGCGGTTGAGTGCGCGCCGGAGCAGGAGGAACTCGACCCACCCCGCGACCCCCGCCGTCGCGGTCAGCCCGGCCGTGCCCCAGCGCGGGCTGATCCCGAGCGCGCGCGGCAGCGGAACCGCCGCGACGTAGCCGAGCGCGAGGGTGAGCGCGACGCGGACGAGGGCGAGCCGGAGCGGCGTGCGCGTTTCCTTGAGCGCGTAGAACGTCGACGAGTACAGGCGGCCGAGCGTAGATGCGAGCAGCCCGACGGCGCTGCCGGCGAGCGTTCCCCACACCCACACGACGTCGCCGCGCGTGAACCGCCCGTAGTGGAACGCCGCGCCTGCGATTACGTCGCCGAGTGACACGAATGCAACGGCGGACGGGATCACGAAGAAGGCGATCCGCCGCAGCCCCGCCGACAGCCGCTCTCGCAGCAACGCGGCGACCTCGTCCGCGCGGCCCTGTAGGCTCGACATCGCCGGAAGTTCGGCCGCCGAGATGCTCATCCCGAACAGGCTCCCCGGCAGGAGGTAGAGCTGCTGCGCATTCGCGAACACGGTGAGCGCGCCGGGTGCGATGAGGCTGGCGAGCGTGCTGTCGATGAACGCGCTCAGCTGCACCACGCCCCGGCCGACGAACACCGGGCCGAAGTTCCGCACGACGGTGCGCACGTCGTCGCGCACGCGTGTACGCAGCGAGGGCGAGAGTGCCGTGCGTCTCCACAATCCGGGCGCGACGCGCAGTACCGTCGGCACCTGGACGAACAGCTGCACCGCGCTGCCGACGACGACGCCCCACGCGAGCGTCGTCGCGAGCCGGTCATCGGCGAGCCCGCGCCCGCCCCAGTGCACGAGGGTCGCGATGAGGACGACGTTCATCCCGACCGGCGCGAGGTACGACAGCAGGAATCGGCGGTGACTGTTCAGGATGCCCAAGCACCACGCGCTCATCACGAGCAGTCCGATGCCCGGGAAGGTGATCCGGACCAGCCGCACGGCGAGCTCGCGCGTATCGCCGCGAAACCCCGTCGCGACGAGCGTGACGAGGAGGGGCGTCGCGAGCATGCCGACCGCAACCAGGAGCGCGACCGTGAGCGCGAGGATCGCGCCCACCGCGGCGGCAACCCGGTCCGCCTCGTCGCGCTCCCCGGCACCGAGCAGACGCGCGTAGACGGGGATGAAGGACGCCGACAGTACGCCCTCGCCGAACAGGTTCTGCAGGTAGTTCGGGATCTTGAGCGCCGCGTTGAAGGCGTCTGCCGCGGGGCCCGCGCCGAGGTAGTGGCTGAACACCGCCGTGCGCACGAGACCGAGGATGCGCGACGACAGAATCCCGATCGCGATGAACGCGGCGAATCGGCCCGTGCGCTCAGGCGCGCGCGCGGCGACCGGCGCCGGCGGCCCCGGCGCGATCGCACCGGGCGCGTCGACTTCGGTGCCGTCGCTCGCGGCGATCGTGTCCGGCGCGGCGGTGGGCAGCACGGGCCGTCGCGCGTCGGCGCCGACCCCCGAACTCGGCAGCGGTGCGCGCACGCGAACGCCTCAGTCCGGGCGGGCCGCCGCGAGCGGCCGGCCGGCGACGAGCGCGTCCGCATGCGCGCGCGCACCCGCCAGCATGGCGTCGACGAGCGCGGGGCCGTAGCGCGCGAGCAGCGGGACGAAGCTCAGCACGCGCTCCTGCCGGCCGCCGTTCGGCATCAGCGCGGCCTGCGCGAAGGCGAGCGTGCGCAGCGCCTCCGTCTCGCGGCGTTTGACCGCGGCCAGCGCGCGCCGCTCCAGTCGCGCCACGCGGCCGCGCAGCTGCAGCCGCGCGCCCTCGCGCGCGCGCTCCGTGGGCAGCGGGTCCGGCCCGAGCGCGGCCGCGCCGAGCGCGGCGACGTGCGCGTCGATCGAGTCGCGGAACGCGTCGAACTCTCGCGCGAGCGCGGGCGGGGCGAGGCGTCGCGCGACGAGCGACTCCGCCGCGCGCGGATCGCGCAGCGCTTCCGCTGGCACGCCTAACCCGGCGAGCGCGCGCGCCGCCCGCGGGTCGACGACGGTACTCGACCAGCGCGGGACCGCCACGGGGCTCGGCACGGCGAGCGCGTCCGCGACGGCGCTCACCTGCGCGAAGTAGGCGTACTCGCCGGGCCCGGCGACGTACGCGACGGTCGGCAGGATGCCACGCTCGACGACCGGCCGGAGCAGCACGTTCGGCCCGAGCTCGCCGGGAACGACGACGGGAACGAGCGCGCGCGCCTCGTCGATCCGAAGCCGACGTTTGCGGCCGTCCTGGCCGTCGCGGAAGACGAGCGAGAGACCCGCGCCGTCGCGCACCTGAGGGATGAATCCTGCGGCCTCGATCGCCGCGGCCCGCGCGGCGAGCGCGTCGCCGACGGCCGCGCCGCGCAGCATCGCGCGTCGCATGAGCTGAAATCCGGCCGCGCGCGTGGCCGCGTGTGAGGCGTCGAGCACCGCGATCCCGAGCGGTTCGAGCAGGTCGCGGAGGAGCGCGACATACGCGTCACCCGCCGTGCGACCCGCAACGTACGCGCGCGCGACCGCGTCGAGCGCGGGCGCGTACGCCGCGCCGCCACACGCCGCGGCGAGCCTTCGCCGAAGGCCCTCGACCTCCGCACCCAACGCGGCCCGCGCCACTGGTGTCCCGTCCGGCGGCGCCTCCGTCAGCGCGAGTTCGTCGAGCCCCGACTCGCCCGCGACGTACGCACGTCGCCCCTCCTCCCAGTCGGTGTCGTCGGTCGCCGCCCAGAACACCGGCGCGACCGCCACGCCAATCACCCGCTCGAGGCGCTCGGCCAGCGCGCGCGCGCTGAGCGCCTTGGCGAGCGTGTACAGCGGACCGCCGAACAACCCCGGCTGCTGTCCCGTCGTGACGACGATCCCGGCCCCTCGCCCAACCCGCTCCAGCGCGGCCGCGGCCGCGCCGCGGGCGTCGAACGCGGGCGCGAGTAGCTCGAGCCACGCGCCCGCGCGGTACTGCTCGCGGAGCACGTCCGACCGCTCGCGCCACGCAGCCGGATCCGCTGGCGTCCGGGCGTACCAGTCCGCCGCCGGCGCCGCGCCGGCGAGCGCAGCCCGGACCATCGGGCCACCGCCGAACGGCTCCGTGCGAACGTCGAGCCCGGTCTGTGGTTGCAGCGCGTCGGGTGCGCTCACGTCGCGCCGTTCACTCGCATCGGGTCACTTGTGGTACGGCTCGCCCCGGGTCAGCGTGCCGGCGCGATACAGTTGTTCGGCGAGCACGACGCGAGCGAGGTCGTGCGGAAGGGTCCACGGAGCCAGGGCAAGCCGCACGCCCGCCCGCGCCCGCAGGTCATCCGACAGGCCGAGCGCGCCGCCGACGACGAACGCGACGTCGCGCGCCGCGTCGCGCTCGCCCGCCAGCCACGTCGCGAACCGTGTCGATGTCCAGCTCTCGCCGCGCTCGTCGCAGGCGACGAGCGTCGCGCCCGCCGGCACGCGCGCGCCGAGCCGCTCTCCCTCGCGAGCGACGACCTGCGCCGGGGCGAGTGACCGCGCCGACTCCTCGCGAACCTCCGCCGTCCGGAGCGTCCAGTAGTGCGATGCCCGCCGCTCGTACTCCGCGGCCGCCTCGGCGAGCACGCCGCGCGCGCGGCCGACCGCGATCACGTGAACGGCCATCGCGGTGCAGCGGTCGCGCGACCGCCGTCAGGCGTAGATGCCACGCAGCCGGTGCACCGCCGCGACGCGCGTGATCGACAGCATGTAGGCCGCCGTGCGCATGTTCACCTTGTGCTGCCGCGAGAGCGCGAGCACGTCGTGGAAGCTCCGCGTCATGATGTCTCGAAGCCGCTCGTTGACCGTGTCTTCGGACCAGAAGTAGCCGCCGCGGTCCTGCACCCACTCGAAGTAGCTGACCGTGACGCCGCCGGCGTTCGCAAGGATGTCCGGGACGACGAAGATCCCGTTCTCCTCGAGGATCGCGTCCGCGGCGGCGGTCGTCGGCCCGTTCGCACCCTCGCAGATCACCTTGGCGCGGATCCGGCCGGCGTTCTTGCTCGTGATTACGTTTTCGAGTGCTGCGGGCAGCAGCACGTCGACGTCGAGCTCGAGCAGCTCGTCGTTAGTCACGTGGTCGCCGCCAGCGAACCCGTCGAGCGTCTTGTTCGTACGCACCCATGCGATCGCCGCCTCGACGTCGACACCGGCCGCGTTGTGGATGCCGCCCGTGCGATCGGAAATCGCGACGATGCGCGCGCCCTCGCGCGCGAGCAGTTCGGCTGCGACCGACCCGACGTTCCCGAATCCCTGCACCGCGACGGTCGCTCCCACGACCGAGCGGCCGAGCTGCTCGAGTGCCTCGCGCGTGACGATCGTGCACCCGCGCCCCGTCGCCTCGCGCCGGCCGAGCGATCCACCCATCTCGACCGGCTTGCCCGTGACGACCGATGTCACGGTATGGCGCGCGTGCATCGAGTACGTGTCCATGATCCACGCCATGACGCGCTCGTTCGTGTTCACGTCCGGCGCGGGCACGTCGGAATCCGGGCCGAGCACCGAGATGATTCCGGCGGTGTAGCGGCGCGTCAGGCGTTCCAATTCGCCGACGCTCATCTGGAGCGGATCGCAGACGACGCCCCCCTTGGCCCCGCCGAACGGCAGGTTGACCACGGCGCACTTCCACGTCATCCATGCGGCGAGCGCGGTGACCTCATCCAGGTTCACGTTCAGGTCGAAGCGAATCCCGCCCTTTGCCGGCCCGCGCGACGTGTTGTAGAGCACGCGATGCCCGATGAAGACGCGCACCTCCCCGGTGTCCATCATCACCGGCACGCTCACCGTGATCTGCTTCTCGGGGTGGCGCAGGACCTGGTAGATCCCCGGGTCGAGGTCGAGCAACTGTGCGGCGCGGTCGAACCGCGACATCATCGCCTCGAACGGATTCTCCTCGTTCAGGAAGCGGTCTTTATCCGGCGAGACGATCGGCGAATTGAGAAGGAGCTCGGTAGCGGCCATAGTGGGTTACGCATGACGGCCGCGATCGGCCGTATCGGGAACGGTCCCATGCGGCGCGCGCGCGGCTGCGGCGTGAGCCACGCGCGCGATCGCGTCGAGCACGTCGACCAACGCCGGGGCGCCCGTTTCGAGGGTCACGCGCTGCGTAACATACCACAGCGCGCGGGCGTGGCGGGACCAGAGCGGTCCGAGCTTGACGGCGTCCTTGAGCGTCGTGACGACCCGGTCCACACGTTCCGCGCGCGCGAGCAACGCTGCCACATCGGCCTCGTCGTACGCGTGGTGATCGGCGTAGCGCGCGAGTTCGACCGATGCGCCCGCGGCCTCGAGTTGCGCCGCGAATGCATGCGGCGCCCCGACGCCGGCGATCGCGAGCACGCGCGCTCCGTCCAGGGTGCTGATGTCAGCGACGGGCCGTGCCGCGGCGCGCGCGTCCGGCAATTCGTCGCGCCATGCGACGAGCGAGGCGGGCTCCAGGTGCACCGTCGCGAGCCCGACATGGGCACCCGACACCAGCGTCTCGATCTGCGACGCGACGAGTTCGGCCCGCGACCGCGACGCCGACTTCCGCGTCACGACCACGACGGTCGCCCGACGCGCCGCGCGCAGCGCCTCGCGATACGGACCCGCCGGCAACACTCGCGCGTGCCCGTCGAACGTCTCGGCCGCGACGAGGACGACGTCGGCGTCGCGCCGCGCGCGGCGATGCTGAAATCCGTCGTCGAGCACGAGCACGTCGGCGCCCCGCCGCACCGCCTCGCTCGCGCCGCGCACGCGATCCGGATCAGCAACGACGGGAACGCCCGGATTGAGCAGCGCATGCACCCGCGCCTCGTCCCCCCCGACGCCGCGCAGCAGCACCGCCGGCCGGGTGCCGCGTCGCACCAGCTCGGCGACGATCCACGCCGCGATCGGCGTCTTTCCCGTCCCGCCCACCGTGAGGTTCCCGACGCTGATCGCGGACGCTGGCAGCACATGCTGCCGCAGCACGCCCGCGTCGTACAGCCGACCGCGCGCGGCGGTGATGGCGCCGAACGCGACGGACAACGGCGAGAGCGCCGCGCGCCCTGCCCGCGCGCCCACCCCGTCACCGTACCACACGCGCTCGAGCCACACGTCGCGCGACACGCGGCGTCTCCGCTACGCGCCGCGGCGCGCGCGCGCGGCGAGCTCCAGCATCTCTGCGGCGAACGCGTCGGCGGCAGCAGCGGCCGCTGCCGGCGTGCGGCCCGGCACGGTGAACGGTGCGGTGTACGCGATCGTGGTCCGCGCAAAGGGTTT
>DASWUT010000705.1:0-6669 GCA_036401455.1 Gemmatirosa sp.
CGCCGCGCGACTTCCCGTTCCACCAGACGCTCTCGGCGACGCCGCTCTTCATCCCGCTCGGCAATTTCTCCGCCGACTACGAGCGCACGCTCGGCATCCGCGGCCTCACCGGCGGTGTCTCCGGGACGTACAACACGACGACCCAGCTCTACCCGCGACGCGATCGCTGGGCGAAGGGCCGACTGATGTACTACCCGGGCGGTGTGGCGCTCGACGGATTCGGGATCGGCGTCGCCGTCGGCGCGCATCGAGCCGAACGGCGGCACGACGAGGACCCGGCCGTGGTTCTCGCCCACGACGGCGCCGCGACGCTCGGCGCAATCGCGACCTACAACTACTTCTTCGGCCCGCGGCAGCGCCTGTTCTTCGGGCCGGGGTTCGGGATCGACCGCGTCCTCAAGAGCGTCCCGGTCAACTCCCCGCTCAGCTCGACCTACTACGAGGTGCGCGCATCGCTCGGGATTGCGCTCTGAGCGGACGGCCCGCGCACGGGCGACCGCTGCAGGCCGCTACATGCCGGCGCGCTGACTCGACGGCGGCACGCGCCCACGCAGACGCAGGTACGTCACGAGGTTGCCGTAGTGCTCGTTGTCGTGCGCCGCGTTCTGGATCAGCGACGGAACGCCCGCACCCTGCCCGCCCGTCATCGCCAGCGCCTGCGCGTCAGTGAGCGCGTACGCCCGGTCGCAGTACGTGAACGACTGCTGCAGCGCGTCCGAGATCGCCGCCTTCGTCGTGCGCGTCTTCTCGACGTCGTCGCGCATCGGGCTCGTCTCGCCGAGCGCCTTCGAGCAGTAGTAGAACTGCCCCGCCGCGACGTGGGCCAACACCTCGCCGAGCGTGCGGACGCCCGCGATCGGCCGGAACGCGTAGTCGCTGTCCGACGCCTGTGACGCCGTCTTGAGCAGGTTGTCCTTGACGCCGCTGTAGACCGCGCGCGTCGCGGTCATCCCCGGATCCGCGCTGCGCGCCGCCGCGGAGCGCGCGGGCGCGGCGCCCCGCGTGGACGCGGCGTTCTGCGCGGCGGCGACGCCGGGCGCGGCGCCGAGGACCAGGGCGGCGAGGGAGAGGACGGGCGTTCGCATGGTCGGCAGGGAAGAGGTGGGACGGCGCTCGCGTGTCGTCAGTCGCGCCGTCAGACGGCCGCGGTCGCGGCCGGTTCGACGACGGGAGTATGGCGCGGCGCGCGCGCTTCTGCCTCCCCGATGAGGTCGGCGACGATCTTCCCGCTGCTCATCACGCCCGGCAGTCCCGCCCCCGGGTGCGTCCCCGCACCGGCGAAGTAGAGGTTCGCGATGTCCTCGCTCCGGTTCTGTGGGCGCATCCACGCGCTCTGCATCAGCGTCGGCTCGATCGAGAACGCGGAGCCCAGGTACGAGTTGAGCGTGCCCGCGAAGTGCAGCGGGTCGATGCGATGCTCCGAGACCACGTGCTTCGTGAGGTCGGGAAGGTACGTGCGCTCGAGGTACTGCATGATCGCGTCGCGGTAGCGCGGCGCCGCCTCGCGCCAGTCGGTCTTCCCGCCAAGGTGCGGCACGGGGGAGAGCACGTACCACGAGTCGCACCCCGGGGGCGCGAGCGACGGATCGGTCGCTGTCGGCCGGTGCAGGTACAGCGAGAAGTCCTCGGCCAGCGTCTTCGCCCCGAAGATTTCGTCCAACAATGGACGATACCGCGGGCCCATGAGGATCTCGTGGTGCGCGATGTCGTCGTAACGCCGGTCCGTGCCGAAATAGATCACGAACAGCGACATCGAGTACCGCTTGCGCCGGAGCTTCGCGTCCGTCATGCGGCGACGCACCGCTGGCGAGACCATCTGCATGTACGTGGTCGCGACGTCGGCGTTGCTCACCACCGCGTCGGCGCGCAGCCGCTCGCCGTCGACGAGCCGCACGCCCGTCGCGCGCGGGCCACCGCGGCGTGACGCGTCGACTTCGATCTCCGCGACGTCCGCGTTGAGGCGCAGCTCACCGCCCAACTCCTCGAACAGGCGTGCGTACGCCTTCACGAGCGCGCCGGTGCCGCCCATCGCGAACCACACTCCCCAGCGCTGCTCGAGCGTGTGGATGAGCGTGTAGATGCTCGTCGTCTGAAACGGGTTGCCGCCGACGAGCAGCGGATGGAACGAGAACACCTGCCGCAGCCGCTCGTCCTTGATGTGCCGGTGCACGTACGACGCGACCGAGCGGTCGGCGCGCAGCCGCACGAGGTCGGGAAGCACGCGCGCCATGTCCGTCAGCTTCAGGAACGGCTTGTCGATGAGATCGAAGCCCGTCTTGAAGATCGCGTCGCCGCCCGCAAAGAACTTCTCGTAGCCCGCGACGTCGTCGGGGTTGAACTGGCGGATCTGTTCGATGACGTGCGCGCGGTCGCCGTCATAGCGAAAGACCGAACCATCGGTGAAGCGGATGTTGTAGAACGGATCGACGGGAACGAGCGTGACGTAGTCCTCGCTCCGCCGCCCGACGAGCGCGAACAGGTCGTGGATGAGCCACGGCGCGGTGATGATCGTCGGGCCGCCGTCGAAGGTGAAGCCGTCCTGCTCGTAGACGTACGCGCGGCCGCCCGGCTTGTCGCGTCGTTCGACGATCGTGACCTCGTGCCCCTGCGCCTGCAGCCGGATCGCCGCGGTGAGCCCGCCGAACCCGGACCCGACGACGACGATCCTCATGCGGCGGCGGTCGCCGGCATCGTCGCGGCCTCACGCACGGGTGCCGTGCGCAGCCCCGCCCGGACGGCGAGCGCGAGCGGGATCCCCATCGCCAGCGCACCGAGCGCGGCCGCCCACGTCATGCCGTGGCGCGCGCAGATCGTGATCGGCAGCACGCCGTTGACCGCATACAGCACGAGCGGGAAGTTGGTCGTCGACACGCGCCGCGCCCACGCGGACGGCGGCACGATGGCGAGCATCACGCGCGCGACGATCGTTCCCGTCAGCAGCCATCCGAGCCAGTTGGACAGCGGCATTCCGTAGAACAGGTCGCTCACGAACCAGCGCTGCATCGCGGTCTGCTGCGCGCCGGTCGTCAGATGCCACGTCCAGTGCGCGGTCCGCACCATCGCCGGGTCCATCGACACGTCCCACGCGGTGAGCACGAACCCGGCGACGACGGCCCACCCCCACCGGCTGCCGGCGTCATCGCGCGCGGCCAGCAGCCGCCCGCAGATCGCGAGCGAGCAGTAGAGCATGAAGAACCAGCTCGTCGGGATGTTGAACGGTACGAGTCCGAGGATCTTGTAGCCGAGCAGCCCGCTATAGCCGTACGGGCCGAACGGGTAGCCGGTGTGCGTGCCCGACAGTTCGGCGGAGAGCGAGATCAGGAAGCCGAAGATGAAGATCAGCCCGGCGCGCCTCGGCCCGAGCCGCCCGGCGGCGTGGAGGAGCCCGGCGAGCGCGCCGAGCACGACCGTCGTCGCGGGCCCGAACGTCCACCCGATCTGGAGCGCGCGCGCATTCGCCGGCTCGGCGAGCCACGCCGGCGGCGGCCCGGTCAGGAACGTCGCGAACGCAACGGCCGAGAAGAGCGAGAGCGCCGCATGGAACGCGAGGCAGACGGTCGCGGCGCGCACGAAACGCGTGCCGATGGGAACGTCGAGCGCGCCGGGCGCGCCGCGGTCGGGCGCGGACGCGGATCGCGGGGAGGCCGTGTCGCGGGGAAGGGCAGCGGACGACATGAGCGGGAGCAGTGGGCGCGGGACGCGGTGAGCGAGCGCGCGTCAGGCGAGCGCGACGGGGTCGGGCACGGGCGCGTGCACGTCATGGGCGCCGGCCGCGCCGGCGCGCCAGCGCCACGCCTGCCAGAGCACGGCGGCGCGGCGCGTGGAGTTGAGCGATGCGCGCCGCGTGATCGTGTCGTACCCGGCCCGCTCGATAGCACCGAGGATGCCGGCGTAGCCGGTCGCGCACGCGGCCGCGCAGCGACGCGCATCCGGCGCGAGCAGCGGGATGCCGGGCGCGGCCGCGTCGTACAGCGCGCGCGCGCGGGCGACCATCGCCGCCGCGAACGCGGTCCAGCGCGGGTCGCGGGCGAGCGCGGCCGCCGCGAGCGGATCGGCCCCGCCCGCGCGGGCGAGCACGTCGTCGGGCGTGAGCGCGAACGCGGCGAGGTCGCTCGCCGGCAGGTAGCAGCGGCCGCGGCGCGCATCCTCGCCGACGTCGCGCAGGATGTTGGTCAGCTGCATCGCGACGCCGAGGGTTCGCGCGTAGGGCAGCGCGCGAGCGCGCAACCGTTCCGCCGTGAACGCGGCGGCCTGCGCGCCGGCTGCCTCGTCGACGCCGAACACGTAAGTGCACATCACGCCTACCGAGCTCGCGACGCCCTCGCAGTAGCGCACGAGCTCGGCCCAGGTTTCGTAGCGCGCGGGCGCGAGATCGCGCGCCACGCCGGCGAGCAGTTCGCGCAGCGTGTCGGCGGGAACGCCGTGCGCGTCGACGACGCGCCGCAATTCGCGGAACACGGGCGCGTGCGGTGCGACGCTCGCCGGCAGCGCGGCCGCGCCGACGCGGGCCCGCGCACCGTACAGCGCCACGTCGAGCGCGCGTTCGTAGTCGGCGAGCTCGCGCGCGACCTCGTCCGGCGCGGCCGGCACGCCGTAGCGGCCCTGCGCGCGGTCGACGAGGTCGTCGGCGATGCGGCAGAACGCGTACAGCGCGTACGCGTCGCGCCGCTTGGGCGGCGACAACAGCCAGCTCGCGAGGTAGAACGTGCGCCCATGCTCGCGGACGACCGCAGCGCACCCGCGCGCGTCGTGATGCGCGGCGACGTGGCGTCGGGTCGGGCGTCGGGCGAGTTCGGTCATCGCGTGGCGTGGGTCCGGGACAGCGGAACGTTCGAAGGAGCCGGCCGCCAACGGCGGCCAGTTCGGTACCGCGCTCGCCCGCAAACGATCGGCCGCGGGGGTGCGGTTCCCCGAAACCCGCTGCGCTCGCCGCGCCTGTCGCGTGATGCGTGCCGCGTGCGCCACCCGCGGGACACGGACTCGACATGCGCTCGACACGCGATCCGGAGCGGCGGATGCTCGGGGCGG
Source organism: Gemmatirosa sp. (assembly GCA_036401455.1). GTDB lineage: Bacteria > Gemmatimonadota > Gemmatimonadetes > Gemmatimonadales > Gemmatimonadaceae > BPUI01. The sequence goes on from DASWUT010000705.1 coordinate 5,029, forward strand.
GACTCGAACCCGCACGCCTTGCGGCACCAGATCCTAAGTCTGGCGCGTCTGCCATTTCGCCACCCGAGCCAACCCACCCCGCGTGGCGCAGTATAGCCGACGGCGTGCTACTCGGGCATCTGCAGGTTCACGACGCGCACCCCGGCGGGCATCGCCGTCCCGTAGACGCGCAGGCTCACGGCTCCCCCCGGGCGCGCACCAGCGAGCGCCGCCTCCAGTTCGGCGGGCGTCCGCACGTGGCGCCGTGGACCGGGCGCCAGCACGTCGGTGATCACGTCGGTCCCTGGCCCGATGAGCGCCGCGGCCGGCCCACTCCGCGACACGCTGCGGACGCGAACGCCCCGGTCGGCCGCCGGTAGGCTGGCGGTGCGGGCGAACCCCTCGTCGATGGCGTCGACCGCGAGCCCGAGTGCCGCGAGCACGTCGGGCGGTCGCCCTCCGCTCGCCGGGCGCGCCGACGTCGGGTCGCTCGGAGTCGGGCCGCTCGGAGTCGGGCCGCTGGAGGCGGGGCCATCGCGCGCGGGGGCGTGCGGCGCCGGAGCCGGCGCCTCGCCAACGGCCTCGCCCACGTCGGGACGTTCGGCGAGGAGGACGTGAAACGACTTGCGCGTGCCGTAGCGCATGACGTCGATCGCGAGAGTCTCGTGTGGCGCGTGGCCGCGAACGATGCGCTGCAGCGTGCTCACCCGGTCGACCGGGTGGCCGTCGACGGCGACGATCACGTCGCCGACCTCCAACCCCGCCTTTTCCGCGGGGCTGCCGTCGGATGGACTGAATGCGCGCACGAGCACCCCCGCGATGTGCGTGAGCCCGGCGACCTGCGCGTCCGCCGGCGAGACCTCGTCGATCGCCACGCCGAGCACGGGGGCGCGCACGCGACCGTGCTTGATCAGGTCGCTCATCACCGAGCGCGCGAGCGAGATCGGAATCGCGAAGCCGTAGCCAGAGAAGTACCCCGTGCGGCTCGCGATCGCGGAGTTGATGCCGATCACCTCGCCCCGCGTGTTGACGAGCGGACCGCCGGAGTTGCCCGGGTTGATCGCGGCGTCGGTCTGCAGAAAGTCGGTGATCGAATACGTCCCGCCGATCAGGCCGGGCAGGTCGGCACGGCTGCGCCCCTTGGCGCTCACGATTCCGGCGGTGACGGTGAAGTCGAGGCCTAACGGGTTGCCGACCGCGACCACCCAGTCACCGACGCGCGCCGTCGTGTCCTCGCCGAGCACGACGATCGGCAGATTGCTGCCGTCGATCTTGATGACCGCGACGTCGGTCGACGGATCGCCGCCGATGACGCGCGCCCTGAACGCGCGGTGGTCGGTGAGCCTGACCGTCACGCGCTCCGCGTCGCCGACGACGTGGTTGTTGGTGAGGATGAACCCGTCGCGCGAGACGAGGAAGCCCGAGCCGTCGGCGCGCTCGGGCTCGGGATCCTGTTGTTGGAACTGGTGGAAGTACTCCTCGAACCCCGGGGGGATGCGGCCGTGGCCGGGCGGCAGCGCGCGCTGTCGCGGCCGGATCTCGGTCTGGATCGAGACGACCGCCGGCGTCACCCGCTCGGCGATGTTGGCAAAGCCGCCCGACACGTCGCGTTGCGGACCGCCGCCCGTTGCGAGGTGCAGGCCGCTGCCGAGGCCGCCCTGT
>DASWUT010000706.1:0-21802 GCA_036401455.1 Gemmatirosa sp.
GCGCAGCGACGCGGTCCCCAGGCCCGGCGCGAGCGCGGCTGCCGGTACCGGCTCGCCCTCGAAGTCCACCCAGGTGAGACGATGGCCGGGGTCGAATCGGCTGACGAGGTCGCGCGTGCGACGGCAGCGCGGACACAGTCCGTCGTACAGCACCGCCCACGTATTGCCGTTACCCGTGGTCCTGGTCGAAGACGCCCACTCGAGTGCCAGGCGCCGCACGGGGTCGATGAACACGATCGCGAGTGGCGCGTACTCCGCGAAATCCGCTCGTTGCAGGACGTAGATGCCGGTGTGCATCACGACGCCCCCGAGCAGGAGTACGGGAAGCGCGCGGCGCCAGACGAGCCCGACCCAGAAGAGCCCTTCATACGCGACGGCGAACAGCGCCGAGGCCGCGGCGAGGGCCGGGAACTGCGCCGCGAAGAGCGCGACCGGATTGCGGAACAACAGCCCGTCCTCGATCAGGTAGAACTGGATCGTCGCCGGTTCGAACCAGGCGATGCCTTGTGACAGTTTCGAGCACGCGGCCGACAGGTAGGTGATCGCGAACAGCCACTGAACCGTCACCAACGGCCATCGCGCGTCCGGACTCGTCACGATCGGTGGGCGGCCCCGGGAGCGCGCGATCCACCGGTCGAGCGACCACGCGGCGCCACACGGCCCGCACGCCAGCAGGCCCAGGGTGATGAGGGCCAGCGCGTTGTTGTGGTAGATCGCCCCGCTCCGTGAATACAACGCCCCGTACAGCACGACCAGCGACCACGCGAACACGAGCACCGCGACGCGCGACGCGAACCCCACGACGGCGAGGACGCCCGACGCGACCGCGATCCACCACGCCAGCACCCCGACCGTCCCGACGTCCCACCGACCGAGCTTCCCGAGCGGCACCATCGCGAGCCGCAGCACCGGCAGCGCGTCGCCGATCAGGCGTGGCCCGTCGATGCCTAACGTCCGCGCCGTGGCGAGCGACGGCAGGCGGATCAGCAGGACCGAGACGAGCGTGATCCGCAGCAGTGCCAGGTCGGCCACCGGCTGCGGGGCGAACCAGTAGCGCTCGACGGCCCCGACCCAGCGCCGCGCCGCATGCCTCATTCGCGCCGCCACCGTGCCTCGACCACCGGGGCGGGCGTCAGCCAGACGGGTCCGCGCTTCGCGACGGCGACCGACTCCTGCTGGATCTCGAGCCCACACCAACGGCCCGGGGCGACGCGATCCGCCTCTGCGGCGATGCGCGCTCGTGCCTGCGCACCGCGCGGCATGGCAGCGGCGCCGAGCAGGAACTGAAAGTGCTTGCCGGTACTCGCGCCGACGTCCGCCGGGCCGAGCACGACCGGGGGCCCGCCCCGGCAGCGCGTCCCCACGAGACTCTGCACGACCGTGTAGTCGCCATAGGCGTGGGGTGCGCTGTACATCGGGTACGGAACGAACGGCCAAGCGCGCTCCTTCCTCTGGTCGGCGAACGGCACGATCGCCCAGAGTTGGAGGCCCAGCACCGCGACGATCACGGCGCAACGGCCGGGGTATCGCATACGCTGCGTCTGGTACGAGTGAGAAAGGTGCCGACGGAGTCTGCATCGAGCCCGGCGCGACGAGACACGACGGACAGCGCACCGGCGCGGTCACGAGTCGCGGCCCGTGGCCGATGCCGAACGTGTGGCCGAATGGTGCTCCGTCCCGCCCATCACTGAACGCCCCTCGAACGTCGCGTCGCTGCGCGTCGGGCGTTCGGTCGGGACAGTATACGCCGCGTCGACGCCGACGAGTCTGGCGCCGATCGCGAGCCCGTCGAAGTGCGCTCCCGTGGTGACTCGGCTCCGGCGCACGTGGCCTGGGTCTGGGCCGCGCTCCCACGGTCGGACGCGCTAGACTACGACGGATGAGTTCTGGTATCGCTCTCGTCTGCATCGACGTCGACGGCACGCTCGTCGGCAGCTCCGGCGTCGTGCCGCAGCCCGTGTGGCCCGCCGCGGCGCGCCTCCGCGCGCGCGGCGTCCGTCTCGCGATCTGCTCCGGGCGCGCCGCGCTCGGCAAGGCGCGGGCGTTCGCCGAACGTCTCGACCCAGAAGGGTGGCACATCTTCCAGAACGGGGCGAGCGTCGTGCAGCTCCCGGGCGGGGCGTCGCGGTCGGTGCCGCTGCCGGCCGGTGCGGTCGACTTCCTCGTCGCGCGCACGAAGGTGGCGCGCGCCGCCGGGTCGGGTCGGGTGCTCGAGCTGTACCGCGACGCGTCGTACGTCGTCGACGACGCGCCCGGCGTCCCCGGCGACCGCGGCCGGCGGCACGCGGAGCTCCTCGGCATTCCGTTCGCCCCACATCCGCTCGACGCGTTAGGCACCGCGCTCGGCGGGCCGGCGGTGCGCGCGCAGTGGGTGATCCCGATCGAGGAGACCGACGCGGTCGTGGCCGAGGCGCTGCCAGGGCTCGTGATCGGGCCCGCGGCGTCGCCGGCGATGGGCGACTCGATGTTCCTCAACATCACCGCGGCCGGGATCGACAAGGCGAGCGCGGTGCGCACGGTAGCCGACGCGTACGGCTTCCCGATGGCGCGCGTGATGATGGTCGGCGACGGCGCCAACGACGTCGCCGCGCTCCGCGCCGTCGGCCTCGGCGTGGCGATGGGCAACGCCGAGCCCGCGGCGATCGCCGCCGCGGCACGCACGGTCGCCGACGTCGACGAGGGCGGGCTCGTCGAGGCGCTCGCCCTCGCGGCGGACTGAGGAGCGGACGATGGCGTTAGGCGATTTCCTCCGCGCGGCCGCCGGCCGACTCGGCGTGCCGCTTCCGCCCCCGCGCGAGGTGTACGCCGTGCACGGGCTGTGCGTCGTCGTCGAGAACACGCGCGACGACGTGTCGACGCCCGCCGTCCTGGAGCGGCTCGACGAGGCGCTCGGGCTCATCGCGCACTACCAGCCGTGGCGGCTCTCGCATCTGCGCCGCGACGCGCGCGAGATCCGCGTGGTGCGCTTCGCGTGTCGCGGCGCGTTTCTGCCGGCCGAGCGGGCGGTGATCACCGAGCTCACGTTTCTCGCGCGGCGCGACATCACGGCCGCGCCGGTCGCGTCGTCGATCGTGCATGAAGGGATCCACGCGCGCGTGCACGCGGCCGCCGAACGCTTCGGCTGGCGGCGGAGCGACGAGCGTTGGGCGGCCGACCTGCCGCGCGAGGAGCGCCTGTGCCGGCGCGCGGAGGTCGAGTTCGGGCGCGCGCTGCCCGGGGCGCTCGGCGCGCCCGTGATCGAGCGCGCCGCGGCAATGCTCGAACTCGACGACGCGGACGTCGCGCCCTCCGTCGACTGGCAGCTGGCCGCGGCGCGCGTGCGGGGGGCGGACCGTGAGGCGTGAGCTGAGGGGTGACGTGAGGCGTGGTGCACGAAGCTCTGCCGCGGCAACCGTCCTGGCGGTCGCCGTCGCGGCCACCTCGACGCCGCGTGCCGCGAGTGCCCAACAGCCCGCGGGGCAGTCGGCGGTGCAACGGTCGGACTCCGCCCGCGCGGCCGCGCCCCGGCCGACGCCCCCGCCGGAGAGTGCTCCACGCTTCACCCACGCGGACACGCTGCGCGGGACGGTCGGCCCCGCGCGCGCGTGGTGGGACGTGCGGCGCTACGACTTGCGCGTCCGCATCTCGCCCGTCGACAGCAGCATCGCGGGGTCCAACGTCGTCACCTACCGCGTCGTCGCGCCGCCCCGGACGGGGGCGGGCGTGCGCACGCGCTCTGGCGAGCTACAGCTCGATCTGCAGGCCCCGCTCGTCCTCGACAGCGTCGTCGCGGGTGACGGATCGCGCCCCGCGCGCGCCCTGCGCATGCGACGCGACGGCGAGGCGTACTTCGTCACCCCCGACGTGCCTCAACCGTTCGGCGCGCGCCGCGCCGTCACGGCGTTCTACCACGGCCGGCCGCGCGTCGCGCGCCACGCGCCCTGGGACGGCGGTGTGGTCTGGACGGCCGACTCGCTCGGTCATCCGTGGGTCGCGACGGCGGTACAGGGGCTCGGCGCGAGCGCGTGGTGGCCCGACAAGGACACGCAGGCCGACGAACCCGACGAGGGGCAGACGATCGCGATCACCGTGCCCGATTCGTTGCAGGACGTCTCCAACGGCCGCCTGCGCTCCGCGGTGCGCAACGGCGACGGCACGACGACCTACACGTGGGCCGTCGTCAGTCCGATCAACAACTACGACGTCACGGCCAACGTCGGGCGGTATGCGCACATCGCCGAGACGTACGACGGCGAGGACGGCCGCCTGACGCTCGATTTCTGGCCGCTCGCCTACCACGCCGACACCGCTCGCGCGCAGTTCCAGCAGGTCCGCCCGATGCTCGCCTGCTTCGAGCACTGGTTTGGGCCGTACCCGTGGTACGCGGACGGGTACAAGCTCGTCGAGACGCCGCACCTCGGCATGGAGCACCAGAGCGCCGTCGCCTACGGCAACCACTACGGCAACGGCTATCTCGGCCGCGACCTGTCCAAGACCGGACTCGGGCTGGGCTGGGACTTCATCATCGTGCACGAGAGCGGGCACGAGTGGTGGGGCAACAGCCTGACCTCGCGCGACATCGCCGATATGTGGGTGCACGAGGGGTTCACGAGCTACGCCGAGGCGCTCTACGTCGAGTGCCGCGACGGGCCGCGCGCGGGCGCGCGTTACGTGATCGGCACGCGCAACCGGGTCCTCAACGACCGCCCGATCGTCGGCCCGTACGGCGTCAACGCCGAGGGGTCGAGCGACATGTACTTCAAGGGCGCCAACATGCTGCACACGATCCGGCAGATCGTCGATGACGATGCCCGCTGGCGCGCGACGTTGCGCGGACTGCAGGCGCGCTTCCGACACCAGGTCGTCACCGGCGCGGAGGTGGAGCGCTACATGAGCGCGCACCTCGGGCTCGACCTCGCGCCCGTGTTCGCGCAGTATCTGACGACGACGCGCGTGCCGGTGCTCGAGTACCGGCGCGAGGGGCGCGATTCGCTCGCGGTGCGGTGGGCGGACGTGGTGCCACACTTCGCGATGCCGGTGCGCATCGTCTTCCCCGGCCGTGTCGCGGAGGTGCTGCGGCCGACCGCGACGTGGCGCCACGTCGCGATCCCCGCGCCGGCGCGCGCCGCGACCGGCGATACCGTCACCGGGTGGGCGGTCCGCGTGGACGAGAACTACTACGCCGTCGCCCGCGACGTCGGCGCGCTAGCAGGCGGCCCGGTCGGGGTAGGCTCGATCGGTGCCGGGCCGGTCAGTGCCGAGCCCGTCAGTGCCGAGCCCGTCAGTGCTGGACCGGTCAGTGCGCGGCGTCGTCCCGCCGGTACACCAGCCGGTACGTCACCGGCATCGGCAGCCGCGGGTGGGCCACGGTGACGGCCACGTTGAGCGTGCGTCCGTCCGCACCGGGGGCGAAGACATTCTCGCGGCTGCTGCCGTCGCGGCCGATGAACGTCTGAACGAGTCGCTGCCCGGTGACCACCGTGTGCAACTGAAAGACGTCGCCGTTTTCGCGAACCCACGTCACGGGCGTTCCGTTGGCGGGGCTCGCGATCGGCGGGCTGCGATCGACGCGCGTCGCGACCTCGGTCGCGGTAATCGTGAGGGCGAGGTGCTCGTGCACCTCGTTCGCGCTGCGGAGCCGCGAGCGCGCGATCGGCCGGATGAAGAAATTCATCCGGCCCGTGGCGGTGTCGATCGCGCGGCGCACGTCACCGCTCGCCGCGCGGTCCAACCGCCACTGACCGACGAGCGAGTCGCCCGCGGCCTGCGCGACCGGCGGCCGGAGCGCGGGCGCGACGACGGCGGTCGCGACGATCACGTCGTCAGGCGGCCTGCCACGCGCCGCGCACCTGCGCGGCCGGCTGCGACAGCCGGACCTGGGTGTCGACGCTGTGGACGAGGCTGGTCGGGATCAGGTGGTGCTCTCCGCCCGCCGCGGGGTCCTTGCGCGTGAGCTTGATCTGGTCGCCCTGAACATGGTCGACGGTGCCGACGTGCTGGCCGTCGCTGCCGACGACGTCCATGTGCTCGCGAATCGCTGCGGGATCTGCCATGGGCCACTCCGGGAAGTTGGGGAAGCCCGACGGCGAGGCACGCGGCGTACCAACGCGGCCGCGCGCGTCAGAGCAGCGTGCCGCGAAGGACGACGACCGCGACCGAGAAGTAGATGATCAGCCCCGTGACGTCGACGAGCGTCGCGACGAACGGCGCCGACGCGCTCGCCGGGTCGAAGCCGAGCCGCTTGAGAATGAACGGCAGCATGCTCCCGGCGAGCGATCCGAAGGCGACGATCCCGACGAGCGCGACGCCGACGGTCAGCGCGACGAGCCAGTGGTGGACGCCGTAGTTGAACAGGCCGAGGTGCTGCCACAGCTCGATCCGCACGAAGCCGATCACGCCGAGGATCGCGCCTAACACGAGGCCCGTGGGCAGCTCGCGCACGGCGGTGCGCCACCAGTCCTTGAGCTGCAGCTCGCGAAGCGCGAGCGCGCGGATGATGAGCGAGGTCGCCTGCGACCCCGAGTTGCCGCCGCTCGACATGACGAGCGGGATGAACATCGACAGTACGACCGCCTTTTCGATCGTCCCCTCGAATCGCTGCATCGCCGTCGCGGTGAGCATCTCGGAGAGAAAGAGCGCGCAGAGCCAGCCGCCGCGCTTGCGGATCATCTCCCAGAACCCGATGCGCGTGTACGGCACGTCGAGCGCCTCGACGCCGCCGAGTTGCTGGATACTGCGCGTCTGCTCGCGCACGATCGCGTCGATGACGTCGTCGACGGTGACGATGCCGAGCACGCGGCCCGCGTCGTCGACGACGGGCACGGCGAGCAGGTTGTACTTGCTCACCGTGCGGGCGACCGCGGCGCGCGGCGCGTCGGCGCGCACGGTGATCGGTGTGCGGCGGACGCCGACGTCGACGACGGGCTGGTCGCGCGGGGCGACGAGCAGGTCGCGGAGCGACACCGCGCGCACGAGCCGCCCGTGCGCAGGATCGTTCTCCGCTGCGGCGTCGGTCACGTACGCGACGTAGACGGTTTCCTTGCCCGGCGCGACGCGCGCGATCTCGGCCAGCGCCGCTCCGGCCGTCAGCGTCGCGGCGAGCGCGACGAACTCGGTCGTCATGATCCCGCCCGCGGAATCGGGCGGATAGCGCAACAGCAGTTCGAGCGATCCTCGTGTCTCGGCGTCGACACGGCCCAGCAGCCGCCGGCGGTCCTTCTCGGAGAGCTCGCGGAAGACGTCGGCGCGCTGGTCCGCGCTCATCGCGTCGACGAGTGCGCCCGCGGCCGTTTCGTCCATGCGGCAGACGAGATCTGCGCGCTTGTCGGCGAGTTCGGGCTCGTCGAGCGTCTGCACGGCGAGGTCGAACGGAAGTGCGCCGAGCACCTTCGCGCCCGCGTCCGGCGGCAGTCCGAGTAACGATTCAGCCACGTCTGCGGGTCGCATCGTGCTGCAGGCGTCGGCCAGCTCCTCCGGGTCGCGGTGGACGAGGTAGAGCAGTTCGGGCGACGAATCAGCGGCTGCGACGGGAGACATCGAGAGGGAGGCGGGGGCGGCGTGCGCGGGTGTCCGAACGGCGCGGTGCCTGCACGGTCGCGGCCGGCCCCGGCCACGCCCGAGTTCGTCGTGGCAAAGATCGCACAAAGCGACCCGCGGCAGCGAGGACGTCGTCCGCGCCTGGGCCTGGTATGTTCGTGGCGAACATGCCACGACACTTCCGACCGCGCGCCACCGTGCGTGCCGCCGTGCGCGCCGCCGTGCGCGCCACCACGCGCGCGACCACGTGCGTAACGGTCGCGGGCATCCTGCTCGGCACTGCCGGCGCGGCCGCGCGCGCGCAGACGGCCCAGCCGCCCGACACCGCCGCTGGCGCGCACCCGCCGGCGGGCTCGGCGCGCTGGACTCCATACCTGCTCGGCACGCAGGTCAACCTCATCACGCAGCACCTCGCGCGCGTGCCCAGCCCGTACGCGGGGCCTAACAGCTTCGGTCCCGCGTCGTCGACGAAGACGAGCGACGCGTACGGCATCTACGCGGGGCTCGCCGCATCGCCGCGGTTCACCGCCTACCTCGACGCCGAGATGATCCGCGGATCCGGCGTGAACCGCGCAGTCGGCCTCGCCGGCTACACCAACGGCGACGTGATCCGCCAGGGCACGGTCGACCTCGGCGCGGGACCGTACGTCGCGCGCGCGTTCGTCCGCTACACGCTTCCGTTAGGCGGCCGCGCCCGCGACACGCTGCCGCGCGGGCAGGACCAGGTGCCCGCCGTCGTCGCCTCGCGCCGCCTCGAGGTCACCGCGGGCAAGCTCGCCGTCTCGGACCTGTTCGACCTCAACCGCTACGCGAACACGACGCGCCTGCAGTTCATGAACTGGGGGCTGTTCCAGAACACCGCGTGGGACTTCGCCGCCGACACGCGCGGCTACACCAATGGCGTTTCCGTCGCGTGGGTACGCCCTGGCACGGTGCTGCGCGTCGGCAGCTTCCAGATGCCGCGCCGCGCCAACGGCAACGTCTTCGACGCGGACCTCGGCCGCGCGCGGGGCGATCAGGCCGAGCTCACCGTCACGCCGACGGCGCTCGGCCTCGGCACGCAGACGCCGACCGTCCGGCTGCTGGGCTACGTGAACCACGCGCGGATGGGCCTCTACCGCGAGGCGATCGCCGACGCCGCTCGCACCGGGGATCGCCCCGACGTCGTCGCCACCGACGCGCCGGGGCGTCGTAAACGCGGGTGGGGGGTGAACGCAGAGCTGCCGCTGCTCGACGGTGGCGAGACGGGAGTGTTCGTCCGTGCCGGCGGCAGCGACGGGGACGTCGAGAGCTTCGCGTTCACCGAGGTCGAGCAGCACCTGAGCGGCGGACTCCAGGTGAGCGGCGCGCGCTGGCACCGCGGCGACGACCGCCTCGGCGTCGGCGTCGTCCGGCACGGGCTGTCCGCCGATCACCGCGCGTACCTCGCGGCCGGCGGCGCCGGCTTTCTGCTCGGCGACGGCGCGCTGCGCTACGGGCCCGAGTCGATCGCCGAAGCGTACTACCGCGTCCAGCTCGGCGCGTACCTGCAGGTGAGTCCTGACGTGCAGCGCATCGCGGACCCGGGGTACAACCGCGACCGCGGGCCGGCGACCGTCACCGGCGTGCGCGTGAACCTGCGCTACTGAGGCCCGTCGGCCGCATTGGCGTCGCCGCCCCCGGATCGCACCGCGGCGGCCCGCACCGGCGTCGCGCCGACGGCGGCTGCGTCCATCGCGCCCGGCGCCACGCTGCCGCCCACCGTGCCCTCGCCGTCGAGCCCGAGCCCCGGCGCCGCGCCCGCGAGCGCGAACGCGGTGCCGACGAGGCCGAGGTGCGAGAACGCCTGCGGGAAGTTGCCGACGAGGCGACCCGCGTCCGCGTCGTATTCCTCGCTCAGGAGCCCGACGTCGTTGCAGAGCCCGAGCAGCCGCCCATACAGCGCGCGCGCCTCGTCTGGCCGTCCGAGGAGCACGTAGTTCTCGGCGAGCCAGAAGCTGCAGGCGAGGAACGCTCCCTCTCCGCCCGGCAGCCCGTCGTCAGTCTTGCCCGTCTCGTAGCGTCGCACGAAGCCGTGCGCATCGAGCAACCGTGCTTCGATCGCCGCGACCGTGCCGCCGACGCGCGGGTCATGGGGCGGAAGGAACCCCACGAGCGGGATCATCAGTGTGCTCGCGTCGAGCTGCTTGGAGTCGTACGCCTGAACGAAGCTGCCTAACGCGGGATCGAACGCGCGCGCGCACACCTCGTCGTGGATGCGCGTGCGCACCGCGCGCCAGCGGTCGACCGGGCCTTCGAGCCCGTACCGCTCGACCGCGCGCACCATCCGGTCGAACGCGACCCACGCCATCACCTTGGAGTGCGTGAAGTGCTGGCGCGACCCTCGCACTTCCCACAACCCCTCGTCCGGCTCGGCCCAGATCGTTTCGAGGTGCGTGGCGAGCGCGCGGGCCAGACTCCACGACTCCCCGCTCTCGGCCGAGCCGCTGGTACGGGCCATCGCGAGTGCGTCGATCACCTCGCCAAATACGTCGAGCTGCAGCTGGTCGTGAGCGGCGTTGCCGACGCGGACCGGCGCCGACGCCTCGTACCCCGATAGCCACGGCACCTCCCACTCGAGCAGGTGCCGCTCGCCGCGGATGCCGTACATGATCTGCACCTGGCTCGGGCTCCCCGCGACCGCGCGCAGCAACCAGTCGCGCCACGCCGCGGCCTCGTCCTCGTAGCCCGCGTTCATCAGCGCGCTCAGGGTGAGCGTGGCGTCGCGCAGCCAGCAGTAGCGGTAATCCCAGTTGCGCGGTCCCCCGATCTGCTCGGGGAGCGACGTCGTCGGTGCCGCGACGATGCCGCCGGTCGGCGCGTAGGTGAGCGCCTTGAGCGTGAGCAGCGAGCGCACCACCGGGTCGCGGTGTTCGCCACGGTACGTGCAGCGCCCGGCCCACTCGCGCCAGAACGCCTCGGTCTTGGCCAGCGCGGTCAGCGGGTCGTTCGCCTCCGGCGGCGGCGCGTGCGACGCGGCGTAGCTCAGCGTGAAGGGAACCGTCTCACCGGCGGCCACGGTGAAGTCGCCGACCGTCTTGAGGTCCTCGCCGCGGAGGGTGACCGGCGTGCGCAGGATGACCATGTCGGGCCCGGCGATCGCGCGCAGCGCCGTCGCGGGCGCGGGCTGCCCGACCTGTGTGGCGTCGCGGTCCGCGTCGCGGTCGTCGACGAGGCGGCTCACCCACGGCACGGCGACGCCATACGCGAAGCGCACGACGAACTCGGTGCGCATCGCCACCTGTCCGCGCCGGCCGACGACGATGCGCACGAGATCGGGCTTTTCGTCTCGCACCGGCATGAAATCGATGACCGTCACGGCCCCGTCGGCCGTCTCCCACTCGGTCTCGAGCACCATCGTGTCGGGCCGGTAGCGCCTCGTGGCGCGCGCCGCGGGATCGGCGGGGGCGAGCAGCCAACGTCCGTTCTCCGGCGTGCCGACGAGCGACGCGAAGCACGCGGCCGAGTCGAAGCGAGGGAGGCAGAGCCAGTCCACCGATCCGTCGCGCGAAACGAGGGCGGCGGTCTCGCAGTCGCCGATCAGGGCGTAGTCTTCGATCCGGGGAGTCATGGCGGGGTGCGAGGCGGGGGTTGGCTCGGCGATAGCGCGTTCCGTACCACCGTGGGGGCGGGCGTGATCTAGCGAGGGAGACCGCGGGTTGGAGCCGCGGCGTCGCCCGCCGCGCCCCTCAGACCAACGCGGGCAACCCCGTCGCCAGCACGCCGAGCAGCATCAACGCGAGCCTGCGCGCCCACGCGGCGCGCGCGCCGTTCCCGCCACTCGCCCGGGGCTCGCTCGCCAGCGAGCGGACGAGCGCCCCCGCGAGGTAGAGGAAGTTCCCCGCGGCGAACGGCAGCACGACCGGCGCCAGCGCCGCCGCACGCGCGCCGAAGGTGAGCGTCACCGCTGCCCCCGCCCCCGCGGCGAGCGCGGTCGCGGCGTTGTAGGCGAGCGCGCGCCGCGGCGGCACGCCGCCGTGCACGATCGCGCCAAACGTACCGAACTCGCGCGGCACTTCGTGCAACGCGACCGCGGCCGTCGTCAGCACGCCCGCGCGGACGTCGGCGAGAAAGGTGGCCGCGACGAGCGCACCGTCGACGAAGTTGTGCAGCGCGTCGCCCGCGACGGCCAGCGCGACGAGGGAACCGTGGCGTGGTGCGCCGTCGGCCGCGACGTTCGGCGTGTGGGCGCCGTGGTGATGGTCGTGCGTGCCGTGGAGCGCGCGTTCGAGCGCGTAGAAGATCGCGGCGCCAGCAGCCAAGGCCAGCGCGGGCGTCACGCCGGACGCGCCGCGCGCGCGGGCCTCGGGCAGCAGTTGAAAGAGCGCGGCCCCGAGCAGCGCGCCCGCCGCGACGGCGGCGGCGTGCGGTGCCCAACGGCGCACCACCCGTGCATCCCACGCGAGCGCGGCGAGCGCCGCGAGCGGCACGGCACCAACGAGCGCGACGGCGGCCAACGTGTCGCGCCACACCGCGAACGGTGCCGGTGACGGCGCGATCACGCCGGGGCGCGCACGGGCGTGCGTCGGGTGCGGAGCATCGGCCGGGAAGCTAGCGCGTCCGGGCCGGGTCTCACTCGCGCCACGGCAGCAGTCGCCGTCACGACGGTGACGCTGCTGCTACTGGCCGGGTCCACCCCGAAACCAGCCATCGCGCGTCCGCCTCCGTTCGCGGGCGCGGCGACCCCCCGCCCCACACCCTCGCCGGACGCCGCGCGTCCCCTCGCGGGGGCTTCGGAGCTCGCATGCTACCTCCCCGATCGCGGCGCGGCGGATCGCGCCTCTCCCTCGCTGCCGCTCTCGTCGGAGCACCGGCGGCTCTCGTGGCGCAGCCGACCGCGCGCGGCACGATCACTGGCCGCGTGATCGACCAGGCGAGCGGCCGCCCAGTCGCCGACGCCCAGGTCGTCGTCGTCGGCAGCCGGCTCGGCGCGCCCACCGGTCCTGACGGAACCTTCCGCATCGCCGGCGCGCCGGCGGGGCCGGCGGTGCTGCGCGCGCTCCGCATCGGCTACCGCGCGTCGACCCAGAACGTCACCGTACCGGCCGGCGGGTCGGTCGCCGCGACCTTCTCGCTCACGAGCACGCCGAGCACGCTCGAGCAGGTCGTCGTGACGGCGACCGGTGGCACGCAGCGACAGCGCGAGCAGGGCAACTCGGTGTCGCAGATCACCACCGACAGCGTCGCGCTCGCCGCCGTGCCCAACGTGTCGGGCCTGGTCAACGGTCGCGCGGCGGGCGTGTCGGTCGTCGGCACGTCGGGCAGCACGGGAACCGCCGCGCGCATCCGCATCCGCGGCGCCAACTCGCTGTCGCTGTCCAACGATCCGCTGCTCATCATCGACGGCGTGCGCATCAACTCGGATCCGGCGTCGACGAACCCCAATTCGGGTGGCGTCGGCGGCCAGACACCGTCGCGCCTCAACGACCTGATTCCCGAGGACATCGAGGACATCCAGGTGTTGAAGGGGCCCGCGGCAACCGGACTGTACGGAACGCAGGCGGCCAACGGCGTCATCCAGATCACCACCCGTCGCGGCCGCGCGGGGCGCACGCAATGGGCCGGGTACGCGGAGGGCGGCGGGGTCAACGATCGCAACACGTATCCGGCCAACTGGGGCGCGGACGGCCTCTTCCCCGACAGCACCGGCGCGCTCACCGTCCCACTCACCGTCAATCACGCGTCGTGCGACCTCGTCACGCAGAGCTTCGGCTTCTGCAAGCAAACGAAGGTCGTCAACTTCAACCCGCTCGTCGCGCACAGCCCGTTCCGCACCGGGCCGCGCGAGAAGGTCGGCGGCAACGTGAGCGGCGGCACCGAGCGCAGCACGTACTACCTGTCCGGCGACTACACGAGCGAGGACGGCGTTTACCAGACCAATTCGCTGCGCCAGGCGAGCCTTCGCGCCAACGTCACCGCGCGCCCCACGTCGACGCTCGACGTGCAGACATCGGCTGGCTACGTCCGCTCGTCGCTTGCGCTGCCGCGCAACGACAACGACTACTTCGGCTACATCTCCAACGGGATCGGCGGCGTCGCGCACGACAACGCCCAGCAGGGATACTACCCGATCGGCCCGAAGATCATCGACCAGCTCTCGGACGGGCAGGACATCAACCGCTTCACTGGCTCCGTCACCGCCACGTACCGCCCGATCACCTGGCTGTCGGTGATCGGCGTGGCGGGCGTCGACAACGTCAACCGCTTCGACAACCAGACCTTCCCGGTCGGCGCGATTCCGCCGGGGTACTTTGGCGACAGCGCGGGCTACCGCGAGTCGGGCCGGTTCACGATCAACACCTCGACGGCCAACCTCTCGGCCGTCGCGACGCGCTCGCTCTCGTCGTCGCTCACGTCGACGACCACGGGCGGCTTTCAGTACCAGCGCGACGACTCGCGCGGCACGACGGCGTCCGCGCTCGGTCTCGCTGCCGGCACGACGTCGCTCAACACCGGCGTGAGTCAGTACACGATCGGCGAGCCGTTCTCGCGAAGTGCGCTCGTCGGCGGCCTCGTGCAGCAACAGATCGCCTCGGCCGACCGCCGGTTTCTCAGCGTGGGCGTGCGCGGCGACAAGAACAGCGCGTTCGGCAAGAACTTCGGGACGGTGTACTACCCGTCGGCCAACGCGTCGTGGGTCGTCAGCGACGAGCCGTTCTTTCCCAAGCCGCAGGCGCTCACCTCACTGCGGCTGCGCGCCGCGTACGGACGCTCGGGGCTGCGCCCCGGCGTCACCGACGCGCTGCTCTACTTCCGCGGCGTGACCGCGCGCGTCAGCGGCTCCGAGCAGTCGGGGATCACGATCGGCAACCTCGGCGATCCGAACCTGCGCCCCGAGCGCACCAACGAGTTCGAGACCGGCTTCGACCTGAGCGCGCTCAGCGGCCGCTCGAACCTCGAGCTCACCTACTACACAAAGCGCTCGCAGGACGCGCTCGTCCTCGTCCCGAGCCCGCCGTCGAGCGGCTTCCCGGCGCAGTACCGGAACATCGGCGCCGTCGGCAACCGCGGGTTCGAGGCACTGCTCACGCTCGTGCCGATCCGCGCGACGAACCTCGCTTGGACGTCGACGTTCAACTTCAGCACCAACCGGAATCGCGTCCTCGCGTTAGGCCTCCCCGCGCCCGTCGTCTTTGGTGGCGGCTACCAGCGCTACCAGGTGGGGTACCCCGCCGGCGGCTACTGGGACCAGACGTACACCTACAAGGACGCCAACAAGAACGGCCTCATCGAGCCCGGCGAGATCACCGTCGACACGACCGGGGCGCATTACCTCGGCAGCTCGCTGCCGACGCGCAACCTCGGGTGGACCAACGACATCACCATCCTGCGGTGGCTGCGCCTCTCGGCGCTCGTCGATTACAAGGGCGGGTTCAAGCAGTACAACGCGACCGAGAGCTTCCGGTGCGAGTCCGGCGTGGACATCTGCCAGGGCATCTTCGATCCCACCTCGTCGCTCGACCGGCAGGCGCGGTCCGTGGCGGCGAACGTCTACAACATCCAGAGCGGGTTCATCGAGAACGGCGACTTCGTCAAGCTGCGCGAGGTCTCGCTCACCGCGACGCTTCCCGACGCGTTCGCGCATCGCGTGCGCGCGCGAGGCCTCAGCGTCACCTTCGCCGGTCGCAACCTGCACACCTGGACCAACTACAGCGGCGTGGACCCCGAGGTGAACTCGGTGGGTGCGCCCACCGGCCCGGGCGGCAACACGGGGACGTCCAGCTTCTCGCAGAGCGACTTTCTGAGCCAGCCGCAGGTTCGCTACCTCACGGTCCGCGTCAATGTCAACTACTGAGTCCCGCACCCGACCCGCCGCGGGCCCCGCGATGCCGCCTCTCGCCGCCCAGCGCGCGCGCCCCGTCCGGCGCCACCTCGCCGTCGCCGCCGCGTTAGGCACCGTCGCGGCCGCGGCCTGTCACACCGACGTCAACGACCCCGGGATCGTCTCGCCGACGGCGCTCCAGAGCGCGACCGCGCTGCCCACCGTGATCGCCGGCGCGACGGGCGACTTCGCGGTCGCGTACGCAGGCAACAATTACACGGGCGACGAGGGCGTGATCCTGCTCGGCGGCCTGCGCGCCGACGAGTGGCGCAACTCCGACCTGTTCAGCACGCGCCTGGACGTCGATCGTGGCACGATCACGACGACCAACGCCTCGGTCGGCGCGGTGTACCGCAACCTCAACACGGCCCGCCGTAGCGCGGAAACAGCCATCACCACGTTCGTCTCCGCGGCCCCCACCGACTACCGCCGTGGTCTCGCGCTGAGCTTCGATGCGTACACGTACGTCCTGCTCGCCGAGAATTTCTGCTCGGGCATTCCGTTCACCGAACTGCAGTCCAACGGGGCGAGCTTCGCGTACGGGCAGCCGCTGACGACGCAGCAGGTGTTCCAGATCGCGGCGGCGCGGTTCGACACCGCCGTGACGATCGCGGAGCAGGCCGCCGCTGACCAGTCACTCGGCGCGAGTGTTCAGAGCAGCGCGCAGGAGGTCGCCTACCTCGCGCGCGTCGGCCGCGCGCGCGCGCTCGTCGGGCTCAACCAGTACGCCGCAGCGGCCGCGAGCGTCGCGCCGGTGCCGCCCGACTTCGTGTTCAACATCGAATACTCGGCCAACACGCAGCGCGAGAACAACGGCGTGTATGCGTTCAACGCGGTCAACGCGCGCTGGTCGGTCGCCGATCACGAGGGCGTGAACGGGCTGCCGTTCGTGTCGGCCCAGGATCCGCGCGTGCCCGTCGATTCAGCCGGGACCGGCGTCGACAACGTGACGCCGTTGCTGCTCTACGCCACGTACTCCAACTACGCCTCGCCGATCCCGCTCGCCACCGGGACCGAGGCGCGTCTGATCGCCGCAGAGGCGGCGCTCAAGCTGGGTGCGGCGTCGCAGGCCCTCGACACGCTCAACGTGCTGCGCTCGGGTGCGGGCCTCCCCGTACTGACGCTACAGAGCGGCAGCACGGCGCAGGCCCAGCAACTGATGGCCGAACGCGCGTTCTGGCTGTTCGCCACCGGCCACCGCCTCGGCGACATGCGGCGCCTGATCCGCAGTCCCTCGCTCGGCGGCTACGGCTTCGCGTTCACGAGCGTCTTTCCCGTCGGCCCGTATCCGAAGGGCGGCGCGCCGTACGGCACCGACGCCAACCTGCCGATCCCGATCGACGAGTTGAACAACCCGAACTTCAAGCAGTGCATCGATCGCACGACGTGAGCCGGGCGGCCGTGCGGTCGGGAGGGGTGGCCCCCCGCGTTCGCGGGGGCCACCGTTCCGTACCGATGGACCTGACGATCACGCGCGTTCGGCGGCGCGGCCTAACGCACAGCTGACGCCCGTCAGATCTCGACCACGTTGCCGATCTCCACGCTGCGCTCGGGCGGCAGTCGGAAATAGTCCGACG
Organism: Gemmatirosa sp.; assembly: GCA_036401455.1. Lineage (GTDB taxonomy): Bacteria > Gemmatimonadota > Gemmatimonadetes > Gemmatimonadales > Gemmatimonadaceae > BPUI01. The sequence continues at coordinate 16,933 of DASWUT010000706.1, forward strand.
CCGTCGCCGACACGCGCGCGAGGCCGGCGAACAGATGCTCGCGCCACAGCACCATGCCCTCACCCGTGGCCGGGCGCACGCGGTCGCGGTTCACGAAGTACGTCGTCTGGCCCCGCGCGATGTTCAGCTCCGGGACCTCGCGTGCGAGCGTGCTCCTCACGGCCTCGCTCTCGAGCGCGTGCGCGAGGTTTGGGTCTTCCATGAACCCGAACCGCACCTCCGCCTGGTAAAAGCCCTCGCCGAGCGCGTGGATCGCGATGCGCTGGGCCGGCGCGACGCACGGCACCTGAAGTGTCTTCACGGTTGCGAGCACCGTGTTGGCGTGCGCGACCTTGTTGTGCCGCAGGTTGTGCATGAGCGAGATCGGTGCGCCCGAGGGCGTGCCGCTCAGGAACACGCCCGTGCCCGGCACGCGTGTGGCCTCGCCGGCGCGCACCCGCTCGATCACGTGCGTGACGGTGTCGGTCACCGCGGCCGTGCGTGCGAACACCAGCCGGCGCCCGGTCTTCCACGTCGAGAGCACCGTGAACACCGCCGCCGCGACGCCGAGCGGCAGCCAGCCGCCCTCGAGCACCTTGACCAGGTTGGCGCCGAGGAATGCGCAGTCGATGACGAGGAACGCGGCGACGAGCGGCAGCACGCTCCACGTCGGCCAGCCCCACCGCTCGCGTGCGACGGTGTAGAAGATCACCGAGGTGATCGCCATCGTGCTCGTCACCGCGATGCCGTACGCCGCCGCGAGCGCGTTCGACGACCGGAACCCGATGATGAGCGCGACGCAGGCGGCGAGCAAGGCCCAGTTGACCGCCGGCACGTACACCTGCCCGAACTCGTGCTCCGAGGTGTGGCGCACCGTGAGGCGGGGCGAGAAGCCTAACTGGATGGCCTGCAACGTGAGCGAGAACGCGCCCGAGATCACCGCCTGCGACGCGATCACCGTCGCGAGCGTGCTGAGGATGACGAGCGGGATCAGCGCCCACCCGGCGGCGAGCCCGAAGAACGGATGGTCGGCCAGCGCGGGCTCGCGCAACAGCAGCGCGCCCTGCCCGGCGTAGTTGATCAGCAACGCGGGGTAGACGAGCGCGAACCACGCGAGCCGGATCGGCCGCCGTCCGAAGTGCCCCATGTCCGCGTACAACGCCTCGCCGCCGGTTACGACGAGGACCACGCTGCCGAGGACGAGGAACCCGCCGACCCCGTGCTGGGCGAAGAAGCGCAGCCCGTACACCGGGTTGATCGCCGCCAGCACGCTCGGCTCGCGCAGGATCTGTATCGCGCCGAGGAACGCGATGACGGCGAACCAGACGATCATCACCGGGCCGAACACCTTGCCGACGCGCGCGGTGCCGCCCTTCTGGAACATGAACAGTCCGATGATGATCGCGACGGCCAGCGGCAGCACGAACGGCGCGGCCCGCGGCGTCGCGACCTGCAAGCCTTCGACCGCGCTCAGTACCGAGATGGCCGGCGTGATGATGCCGTCGCCGTAGAGGAGCGCGGCGCCAAAGACGCCGAGCGCTACGAGAAATTTGCGCTCGCTGCGTCCGGTGGGGCGGATCGGCGTGGCGAGCGCAGTCAGCGCGAGAATGCCACCCTCGCCGTGGTTGTCCGCCCGCATGACGAAAATCAGGTACTTGAGCGACACGACGAGCGTGAGCGCCCAGAAGACGAGCGAGAGGACACCGAGCACGTTGGCCGGCGTCGCGGGAACGCCGTGCTCACCGTGAAAGCATTCGGTGAGCGCGTAGAGCGGACTCGTGCCGATGTCGCCGTACACGACGCCCGCGGCGCCGAGTGCGAGCAGCGCGAGGTAGCGCCCGGTCGGTGGCGGTCCACCGTGACGTGGCTCTTCCGCGCTGTCGCTATGGCGCGCCGCGTCGGCGGCGGCGGCCGTACTGATGCCGGCACCGCCGGGCGTGGTGTTGGGAGCAGCGGCCTCGACCGCCGCGCGGGGCGTCAGGGGCGGGGCGGCGGGCGGCATGCGGCGTCGTCTGTGCACGCCGCGCGCCGCGTCGCGCCGAACCTGCTACCGCTGAATCGACGGCGTCAGCTGCGAGAGCACGTCGCGGGCGGCCTGGCGGTCGCCGTCGCTCACGATGTCCCGCTCTCGCGCGACACGAAACGAGGCGAGCACCTCGTCACACAGCTCGCGCAGGTGCGCGCGTCGGCGGCGGTTGGCGGGTACCGGGCGGGGACCCGCGTCGGCGGCGTGAACGGTGGCGGAACGCGGAGCGATCGTCATCGGGTCGTCGGCATCGGGAATGGGGATCGGGCGGCCGATTCGCGGTCCGCCCGCGACCGCGCCAAGGCAGAATGTGGGCCACACCCCGGATGCGCCGTGGCCTCGCTCGAGAGTCCCGATCGGGGGATTCTCGGCCCGGCGCGTCGCCGTGCATCATTCGGCGACCCCGCACCTCACCACCGACCGTTCATGCGCCCGTCGCCCTCCTCCGTCGTGCTCACCGCGGCCACCGCCGCCCTCTGCGCCACCGCGACGCTCGTCTGCGCGCAGCCGGCGTCGGCGCCCGGCACCTCGCCGGGCACGTCCCCCACCGTGCCGCGCGCCCTGTTTCCCGAATCCGACTCGGCGTTCGTCCGCGCCAACTACGTCAAGCACGAGTACCGCGTGCCGATGCGCGACGGCGTGCAGCTGTTCACGGTGGTCTACGCGCCGAGGGACGCCGGCGCCGCGACCCGCTACCCGATCGTCATGCAGCGCACGTGTTACTCGGTTGCGCCCTACGGGCCCGACGCGTACGCGCCGACGATCGGCCCCGATCCGTTCATGCTCCGCGACAAGTACATCTTCGTCTATCAGGACGTGCGCGGGCGCTACGAGAGTGGGGGCACGTTCCTCAACGTGCGCCCGTTCGTCGCGGACTCGATCAAGGCGCACGACCCCAAGGCGGTCGACGAGGCGAGCGACACGTACGACACGATCGACTGGCTGCTGAAGAACCTGCCCGGGAACAACGGCCGGGTGGGGCAGTGGGGAATCAGCTATCCCGGGTTCTACACGTCGATGGGCGCGCTCTCGCGCCATCCGGCGCTCGTCGCGTCGAGCCCGCAGGCGCCGGTCACCGACTTCTACTTCGAGGACTTTCACCACAACGGCGCGCTCACGCAGGGCTACTTCTACGCGTACCCGCTGTTCGGCATCCCGACGGGCGGCCCGCGCCACGACAACTGGTGGCAGCCGCGCATGGTGATGCAGGGTCACGACGACGACTACGACTTCCAGTTAGGCCTCGGTCCGCTGCGCGCGACGACCGATCGCTACTATCGCGACAACCTGTTCTGGCAGGAGATCATTCAGCACCCGGATTACGACGCGTTCTGGCAGGCGCGCGCAGTACCGCCGCACCTCACCGGGATCAAGCACGCCGTGATGACCGTCGGCGGCTGGTTCGACGCCGAGGACCTGTACGGACCGCTCGCGGTGTACAAGACGATCGAGCGGAACAGCCCCGGCACGTACAACACGATCGTCGAGGGCCCGTTCCGGCACGGCGGTTGGGCGCGGCAGGGAGTCGAGCACACGATCCACGGTGACCTGTACTTCGGCGACTCGCTCGAGACCAAGTTCCAGCGCGACGTCGAGGCGGTGTTCTTCCGCCACTGGCTCAAGGGTCCGGCCGACGGCCATACCGGGCTGCCCGACGCGCTGATGTTCGACACCGGTCGCAAGGAGTGGCGCGGCTTCGACGCGTGGCCCGCGCGCACGGCGCGCCTGCGCAGCTACTATCTCACGACGTCCGGCGGGTTGTCCACCACGCCGCCGACGGCTGCCTCGGGCTCGTCCGCCTTCCGCGAGTACGTGAGCGACCCGGCGCGCCCCGTCCCGAGCCGTTGCCTCGCGCCGACGATCCAGGGGCTGACGATGTATCAGTACATGAGCGACGACCAGCGCTGCTTCGACGAGCGCAGGGACGTGCTCACGTTCGTCACCGACACGCTGCGCGAGGACGTCACGTTAGGCGGTGAGATCACCGCGCGGCTGAAGGCGGCGACGACCGGGCGCGACGCCGATTACGTCGTCAAGCTCATCGACGTCTACCCGATGAGCGAGCCGGATCACCCGTACATGCCGTACAAGAATGTCCACCTCGCCGGATACCAGCAACTCGTGCGCGGCGAGATCATGCGCGCGCGGTATCGTCATGGGTTCGCGCGCCCGACCCCGATGACGCCCGGTGCCGTCGAGGACGTCACGTTCCGGCTGCAGGACGTGCTGCACACGTTCCGGAAGGGGCACCGGATGATGGTGCAGGTGCAGAGCTCGTGGTTCCCCGCGTTCGACCGGAACCCGCAGACGTACGTGCCCAACATCTACGAGGCGCGGGCGAGCGACTTCGTCGCCGCGACGGAGCGCATCTACACCAGCGGCGCGAACGCGAGCCGCGTCGACGTGCAGGTATTGCCGTAACCGGTCGGCGCTCGTCGCGGAACGAGCATGGACCCCCGCGAAAGCGAGGGTCCACCCACCCCCGGGCCCACCGCCGGCCGCGGTGCCGGACGCCTAACGCGGCAGCCGCGCGAGCGCGTACTGCACGGCGAGATCGCTCGTGCTCCACAGTTGCACGTCACCCGCGGTGCCGTATCGCACGGCCGCGGGCCGCCCGCCGCGGAAGTCATAGCTCCACAGCTCCGACCGGAACCCCGACGCCGCGACGGCACCTGACACGCGGGCGATCGCGTCGCGAAACGTGCCCGCCATCGGCCCGCCGGGCGCCACCGCGACGCGGCGCGCGGCGCCGAGGACGAACAGGTTGGCCTCGCGCCCCCAGACGACGCGCGGCCCGTGGTACGGGTCCGCGGCGAACGCGGCCCACACGGACGGGGGCGCGTACGCATCGTTCGCGACGACCGG
>DASWUT010000707.1:0-15871 GCA_036401455.1 Gemmatirosa sp.
GCCGGCCGCGCCGCCGGTGACCGCCGCGCCAGCCGCGCCAGCCGCGCCAGCCGCGTCGGCCCCAGCCGTCGTCGCGCCGGCCGTCGTCGCGCCGGCGCTCGACGCCGACGAGTGGGATCAGGCGCTCGGCTCGCCCGAGGCAGTGCCCGCGCTGATCGAGCAGCACGTGCAGGCCGCGGCCGCGCTACCGCCCGAGGACGCGTCCGAGCACCTGCGCGCCGCGCTCGCGCTCGCCAACCACGCGCTCCCCGACGACCACCCGCGCAAGATCACCTGGGGCGCCGTCGACGCACTCCGCAACGCGCTCGTCGTCTACCACGACGCGGTGGGCTCGACCTTCGGCCCGCTCGGCGTGCGCCGCCACCCGTGGCGTGCGATGGCGGCCACCACCGAGATCCTCGGCTCGCTGCTCCCCCCGCGCGAGTAAGGCGGCAGGTCGCGGTCTGCGTTGCCGGCCGAGTCCGGCGTCGGGCAAGGAAAGGGGGTTGGACGGGATTTTCGGAATTGAGATCCCGGAGGGCGGGGCCTTCGCCCAAGAGGCCAGAGGGCTTTGGTCCTGTCAGGACGGACCTTCACGCCATCGTCCCAGGTCCTCGACCGTGGCGCGAAGGCCCGTCCTGCACGAGCCCAATCCCGAAGGTCCCGTCAATCCCGTCGAAGCTGTTGCCCTATTCGCCTCCATCGACGGCCGTGACACGAGCCGCGAACCCGAATGCCAATTGCTCGAGCGCGCGACTCACGCGGCCGGGATGCGGAAGACGGGGTCAGTCGCCGGCGGGCTCCGGGGTGAGCCCGCCCACGCCGCCAACCCCGCCGCCCACGGGCACGGCGGGCCGGCGCGCGGACGCGCCCTCGCGTGCGCGGAACCGCGCGCCGAGCCGGGTGCGCCAGCCGTCGAAGATCTCGTAGATCGTCGGGATCACGAAGAGCGTCAGCACCGTGCTCGTGATCGTGCCACCGATCACCGCGCGGCCCAACGGCGCGCGGAAGTCCGCGCCCTCGCCAAGCCCGAGCGCGACGGGGATCATCCCGGCGATCAGCGCGAGCGTCGTCATGAGGATCGGGCGCAGTCGCGTCCGCCCGGCCTCGATCAGCGCGTCGCGCGTCGACAGCCCGCGCTGCTCCTTGCCCCACTTCGCGAAGTCGATCAGCAGGATCGCGTTCTTCGCCACGATGCCCATCAGCAGGATCACGCCGATGAGCGACATGATGTTGAGCGTGTCGTGCGTGATGATGAGCGCGAGCACCACGCCGATGAGCGACAGCGGTAGCGAGACCAGGATCGCGAGCGGGTCGAGGAACGACCCGAACTGCACGACGAGGATCAGGTACATGAGCATCACCGCCACACCGAGCGCGGTGCCGATGCTGCCGAACACCTCGGCCTGGTCCTTGGCCTGCCCGCCCTGCACGATCTGGTAGCCGGGCGGAAAGCGTACCTCGCGCTTGATCGCGGCCTGGACGTCGCTGAGCACCGTGCCGAGCGGCCGCCCCTGCACGTTGGCACCGACGGTGACGACGCGCTTCCGGTTGAGGTGCTCGATCTGCGCCGGGCCGGTGGTCGGGGTGATCGTCGCGACCTGGCCTAACGGCACGACCGACGCCCCGCCAGCGCTGGCCGGCAGCACGAGCGGCAGCTGCGCGAGGTCCGCCGCGTTCTCGCGTGCCGCGGGGGGAAGGCGCACGCGCACGTAGTCGGTGAGGCCGTTGGGATCGACCCAGTTGCCCGCGTCGACGCCGGCGAACGCGGGGCGGAGCGCCTGCGCGATCTGCCCGACCGAGAGCCCGAGCGAGCCGGCGAGTCCGCGGTTGACGTCCACGCGCAGCTCGGGCTTGTCCCCCTTGCTCGACAGCCCGACGTCGACCGCGCCCGGCGTGCGCTTGGTGATCGCCTCCACCTGGTCGGCGAGCGTTGCGAGCGGCCCCGACTCGGTGCCCTGGACCTGCAGCTGCAGCTGCTTCACGCCGCCGCCCGGGCCGCCCGACTCGAGCAGGTACGCCGTGACCCCACCGATCCGCCGCAACTCGGGGCGCAGGATCGCCTCGACCGCCTGCTGCGAGAGGTGGCGGTCGGCCTTGGGCACGAGGCGCACGTACACGCTCGCGGCGTCGACCGCGCCCGTTCCCGCGCTGCTTCCGACGGTCGTGTACGTGTACGAGACTTCCTTGTGCGCCCGGATCGTGCGCGCGACGTTCTCGGCCGCGAACCGCGTGTACTCGAGCGAGGAGCCCGGCGGCGCCTCGATGCTCACCGTGATCTCGGAGCGATCGCTGTCGGCGATGAACCCGACGCCGCCAAACGCGCCCTGCAGCACCACCGCCCCGACGAGCGACCCGATCGCGACGAGCACCATCGACTTCGGGTGGTCGAGCGCCCACGAGATGCCACCCTTGTAGCGCTCGGCCTGCCGGTCGAACCACGTGTTGAAGCCGACGAGCGCGCGGCCGATCGCGCTTCGGTGCTCGTGCGACTCGATCTCGGGGTCGGGCCAGTACGCCGACAGCATCGGGTCGAGCGAGAAGCTGACGAACAGCGAGACGAGCACCGCAAAGGCGATCGTCAGCGCGAACGGCTTGAACCACTGCCCCGCGAGCCCGCTCATGAAGGCGACCGGCGCGAACACCGCGACGATCGAGAACGTCGTCGCCGCGACGGCGAGCCCGATCTCGTCGGTGCCCTCGTGCGCGGCCTCGAAGTGGTCCTTCCCCATCTCGACGTGGCGCACGATGTTCTCGCGCACGACGATCGCGTCGTCGATGAGGATGCCGATCGCGAGCGACAGCCCGAGCAGGCTCATCGTGTTGAGCGTGAACCCCATCGCCCAGAGCGGCACGAACGAGGCGAGCGCGCTCACCGGCAGCGCGAGCCCGGTGATGACGGTCGAGCGCCACGAGTTGAGGAAGACGAAGACGACGAGCACGGTGAGCGCGGCGCCCTCGACGAGGGCGCTGATCACGTCGTTCACTGAATTGCGCACCCGCACGCCCGAGTCGCGCACGATCTCGAGCTTGGCGCCGGGGGGGAGGGCCTTGGCGAGGGCCGCGACGTGGTCGCGCACCTTGTCGCTCACCGCGGTCGTGCTGTAGCCCTTGCTCTTGACGATGTCGATGCCGATCGCCTCGCGGCCGTTGAAGAACGCCGAGGAGCGCCGCTCCGCGCTGCCCGCGGCCGCGGTCGCGACGGCGGAGAGCGGGATCGGCGTGCCGTTGCGGGTCGCGACGGTGAGGGCGAGGAAGTCCTGCGGATTCGCGATGCGTCCGGTGAGGCGGATCGTGCGCTCGGTGGTGGAGCTCGTCACCTGCCCGACCGGCGCGGCGAGGTTCTGCGCGCGGAGCGCCGTGACGACCTGATCGACGCCGACGCCCACCGCGGCCAGCTTGGCCGGGTCGAGCGTGACGTTGAGCGTGGCCGAGTCGGCGCCGGAGATGTTCACCTGCGCGACGCCGCCGATGCCACGCAGGTCGGCGCCGATCGTCTGGTCCGCGATCGTCGTGAGCTGCGGTGGCGTGAGCGTTGGCGAGGTCAGCGCGAGCGAGACGATCGGCAGCTGGTTGGGGTCGAACCGCTGGATGATCGGCTCGAGGATCTCCGCCGGCAGCTGGCCACGCACGACGGAGATCGCATCACGAACGTCTTGCGTCGCCTGGTCGACCGGCTTGTCGAAGTGGAACGTGACGACGATCTGCGCGAAACCGTCGGTGCTCGTCGAGTTGAGCTGGTCGAGCCCCGAGATGCTCGAGAACTGGTCTTCCAGCCGGTCGACGACCTCGCGCTCCACCTGGTCGGGGGAGGCGCCGGGGTACGCCACGCCGACGAAGACGATCGGCGCGTTGATGTCGGGGAACTCGTCCGTGTCGAGCCGCCAGAGGGCGACGATTCCGAACACGACGAGCGCGATCATCGTCACGATCGTGACGATCGGCCGCTTGATGGCGAAATCAGAGATGAACATGGGCGAGGGTCGGGTGCCGCAGTCGGATCCGCGTCGTGCACGCTACGCCGTGCGGCATGCGCAGGGCACGCCGCGCGGCGCGACGAACGCGAGCGGTCGAACGCTCCCCAATCCTACGCGGTTCTTGGCCGTCCCGTGTCACCCCTACCCGAGCGGCCATGCCGGGTGATCGGCGCGGTGGCCGCTCGGCCGGGGCATCGTGGCCTCAGCGCGCCGGCCGCGCCCCGAGGTCGAGGATCTTCCCGATAAGGCCGCCGACGTGTGAGTTGGACTGCGTCGGCGCCTCGCGCGCTTGCTGCGCCAGCACGTCGGGAAAGCCGTTCCCGCCGAGATCGCCCGCACCGCCCGACTCCGCGCCGGCGACCGCGCCGCTCGACGCCTGCGAGTGCTGGTGCGCGACCGCCGCCAGCGCGATCGGCGCGAGGATCGCGAGCAGCTTCGTCGTCTGCCCGCTATCGAGCCCGGACGCCTGCTGCACACCTGTCTGCACGGTGTCCTGATGCTGGCCCAGCAGACTTCCGAGAATCCCGCCCATTCCACCGCCCCCGCCACCTCCGCCTCCGAGGAGCCCGCCGAGCATGCCCCCGAGTCCGCCGCCGCCCCCGCCGCCGAGCATGCCGGCGATGCTGCTGAGGCCGCCGCTTTGACCAAGCATGTTCGCGATCGCGCTCGCGCCCTCGGGCTGCTGCGCGTTGCCGGCCATTCCGCCGAGGATCATCGGGACGGCTGCCTGAATGGCGTTCTGGGTCGTCGCGGGGTCGGCGCCGATCTGGCTGGCGATCTGCTCGGTGCCGCCGGCGCCGAGCTGCTGTTGTACGAGGTCGAGGAGGCTCATCGGTACGGTCGGGTGAAGGAGACAAGCTGATGTGTCGCGCCCCCCCCCGGAAGAATCGCGCCCGACTCGGCGAACGCCGGTCGGGCGGAGCATACGATGGGAGTGGGGACGGGAAGGGCAGGGAGACGGGAGCCTCCTACCGCGTCGCCGCGTGGACGACGTACGCGTCTGCCTCGATCTCGATCAGCATCGCTGGATCGACGAGGGCGGTGATGCCGTACATCGCCGTCGCCGGTCGCACCTCGCCGAAGACCTCGCCGTGCGCGCGGCCGGCGGCCTCCCACTGCCCGATGTCGGTGACGAACATGCGGGTGCGGACCACGTCGGCCGGCGTGGCGCCCGCCGCGGTGAGCGCCGCCACCACATTCGCGAGCGCCTGGCGGGCCTGGGCGTACATGTCCGAACCGCCGACGATGGTGCCGTCGGACCCGGTCGCGGTCGTGCCGGACACGTGCACGAACGGCCCGATCCGCACCGCCCGACTGTAGCCGACGCGCGCCTCCCACGGCGTGCCGCTCGCCACGACGCGGCGTTCGCTCACGAGCGCGAGCCGAACAGCGGACGCCCGGTCGCAGTGCGCACGTTCATCCACCCGCGCACGAGGAAGAACAGCGCGAGCATTGCGTCGAGCAGGCGCGATTCGGTGACGGTGTGGCCACCCGACCACACGGGGTGCGTCACGACGTACGCGCCGAGGGCCATCATGACGACGCCGATGGCGAAGACGATCGTGTTGCGGGGGCCGACGGGTCGGGCCACGAGGGGCGGGTGGAGGGCGAACTCGGTCGCTGGCATCAGGGCGCGACCCGGCCGCGACGACCGGGTCGAAGCTACGCCGCGTCAGGCCGTCTCCGGCAGCCCCTCGACGGTCGCGTTCATCATCCGAAGGACGCGTTCGGCGTCGTCTGGTGTGAGCGGCCGCGCGAACAGGTAGCCCTGTCCCTGCGTGCACCCCATCGCGGCGAGCGCGTCGCGCTGGTTCGCGTTCTCGACTCCCTCGGCGACGATGCGCAGGCCCAGCGAGTGGCCGAGCGCGACGACGGTGCGCGCAATCGCGCGGTCGCCGCCGTCTTCCGCCACACCGTCGACGAAGGCCTTGTCGATCTTCAGCACGTCGACCGGGAACCGTTGCAGGTACGCGAGCGACGAGTAGCCCGTCCCGAAGTCGTCGATCGCGAGCTGGACGCCCGTCGCCTTGAGCGCGGCGAGGCGGCCCAACGTCTCGTCCGTGCGCTGCATGAGCACGCTCTCCGTCATCTCGAGCGTGAGTGCCGCCGCCGGTAGCCCCGCGGCCGCGAGCGCGCGCTCGACGTCGCCGGCGAGCCCCGCCGACTGCGCGAGCTGCCGCGCCGACACGTTCACGGCGACGCGCACGTCCTGGCCGGTCGCGGCGCGCCACTGGGCCGCGCGTGCGCATGCCTCGCCGAGCACCCACCGCCCGAGCGGGACGATGAGCCCGCTCGACTCCGCAAGGGGGACGAATTCGAGCGGGGGGACCACGGCGCCGTTCGGCCGCGTCCATCGCACGAGCGCTTCGAAGGACGCGATGCGCCCGCTGCCGATGTCGATCACCGGCTGGTACGCGACCCAGAGCCCACCTTCGACCGGACGGTCGACGGCGCGCCGCAGATCGGCCTCAAGCTCGAGGCGCGCGATCAGTGCGGTGTGCATGCCCGGCTCGAACACGGCGTGCCGCCCCTTGCCGAGCGTCTTCGCGCGGTACATCGCGACGTCGGCGTTGCGCAGCAGGTCGTCGGCGGTCTCGTCCCCTCGCGCGTACGCGACGCCGACGCTGCCGCCCGCGGGCAGCTCGCGCCCGTCGAGCCACGCGGGCACGCCGAGCGACGCCGTGATCCGCTCGACCACGGTGACGGCGTCGGCCGCGGACGTCATGCCTTCCAGCAGCACGGCGAACTCGTCGCCGCCGAGGCGCGCGACGGTGTCGCACCCGCGCGTCGCGCGGAGCAGCCGCGCGCCGACCTCACGCAGGAGCGCATCGCCGTGCGCGTGGCCTAACGAGTCGTTGACGGTCTTGAAATCGTCGAGATCGAGGTAGATCACCGCGAGTTGGTTCGTCCGCGGATCGACGCGCCCGGCCCCGAGGCGGACGAGGGCGTGGCCGAGGCGGTCGAGGAACAAGGCGCGGTTGGCGAGCCCGGTGAGCGGATCGTGGAACGCCTGATAGGTGAGCTTGCGCTCGAGCGCGTTGCGTTCGGTGACGTCGCGGAAGAGCGTCTGCAACGCCGGCGCGCCGTCCCACTGCACGAGCGCGGAGACCGACTCGACCTCCACCTCCGAGCCGTCGCGTCGCACGAGCCGGTAGCAGTACATGCCGTCCTGCGGCTCGCCCGCGGTGAGCGCGTCGAGGTGGCACTGCGCGCGCGCGGAGTCCTCCGGGTGGAACACGTTCATCACCGTCGCGCCGAGGAGCGCGTCGGCGGTCGGCGCGCCGAGCAAACGCGCGCCCGCCGGGTTCGCGTACAGCACGCGCCCGTCGCGGTGCAGGTAGATCGGCTCGGGCGAATCCTCGGTGAGCATGCGATAGCGCGCCTCACTCGTGCGGAGCTCGGTCTGCGCGCGGACCTGCGCCGTGGTCACCTCGGAGAACATGATCAGGCCGCCGACCACGCCGTCGCTCGTGCGCCACGGATGCATCTCGTAGCGAAGATGCTCGAGCGCACCGTCGCGGCGGATGAACGTGCTGTCGGCGCAGCGGACGACGTCGCCCGCAAACACGCTCGCGTACTGCTCCGCCCAGCTCGCCGGCGCGTCCGGGAACACCACACGGTGCGCCGCGCCGACGAGCGATTCCGGCGTGAATCCGCGGGCCGAGAGTCCGTAGTCAGCGCACCAGCGCCGGCTCGCGACGAGGTAGCGCATGTCGGCGTCGAACATCGCCACCGCCGCCGGCGAGTGCTCCACGAACTGCCGCAGCACGGCCTCGCGCTCGCGAAGCGTGTCCTGGGCGCGGCGGCGCTCGGTCACGTCGCGAAAGGCGAGCGCGATTCCTCCCACGCCGCTCGGCACGGCGCGGATCGCGATCCAGCGTTCGGTGCCGTCGCCGAGGTGTGCGCTCAACACCTCGACCTCGGCCGCCGTGCCGGTTTCGCGGACGCGGGCGTGCAGCGCTCGCGACCCGTCGCGCCCCGCCGCGGGCACGTAGTCGACCAGCGGCTCACCGAGCGCGGCGACGGGATCGCACCCGTGCATCCGCGCGCCGAACTCGCTCATGTACGTGATGCGGTCTGCAGCGTCGACGGCGACGAACCCGTCGGGGCTCGCGTGCAGGAGGACGCGTGCCGTCTCACGCGCCGCTTCGGTCTCGCGCAGGACCGTTCGCAGCTCGATCTCGGCCATGACTGCGCGGGCGAGGTCGGTGAGCACGGCCACGTCGGCGGGATCCCATGCGCGCGGGGTGCGATCGACCGCGCAGAACGTGCCGATGACGTGCCCCTCGGCGGTGCGCAGCGGCACTCCCGCGTATGCGACGGCGCCGAAGTCGACGATCGCGCCGTTGTCGCCGTGCACGGGGTCGACCCGCACGTCGTCGAGCACGAGCGGCACACCCGACGCGACCACGTGCTGGCAGAACGAGTGCGAGAACGGCAGCGACGGCGCGGGCTTCGGCGGCGCGGGCATGTCGAGTCCGACCGCGCTCTTGCAGAACTGCCGATCGGCGTCGAGCAGGGTCACCATCGCCGCGGGCGTGCCCAGCAGCCGCGCCGCGAGTCGCGTGAACCGGTCGAACGCCTCATCAGTGGCGGTGTCGAGCAGTGCGGTACGCCGGACCGCGGCGAGGCGCGCGGCGTCGCGCAGCGCGGCCGCGGCGGCCGAGTGAGGTGCGGACATGGGGGAGGCGAGGGAGGGACCCGGTGACAGCTTGGTCACCACGCGTCGGACGTCCGATTGCAGGCGACGTAACCACGGCGAGTGGCCCGGTCCCACACACCCCACATGCGCTACGCGCGCGCGTTACCGGCTCGCGACGACGACCGCGGCCGTACCGCCGTCCGCGGGCCTGCGGTCGGCCGGCGCGCGGCCGCTCGGCGGCGCGAGCGCCTGGCCGCGACCGTTGCCGCCCCAGCAGCGAACCGCCCCCGCCTCGGTCAGCGCGCACGTGTGGACGCCGTTGGCGCTCACCGCCGACACACGCCCCAGCCCGGTCGGCGGCGTCGCCTGGCCGTAGTCGTCGCGCCCCCAGCACGAGACCTCGCCGTTCGCGGTCACGGCACACGTGTGCGCGAACCCTGCGCTCACCTGGACCACCCCGTCGAGCACCGCCGGAGGGGTCGCCTGCCCGAAGCGATCGTCCCCCCAGCAACGTACCCGGCCGCCGACAGCCCCCGCGGTCACCGCACATGTATAGTCGTGCCCCGCCGCGACCTGCGCGATCGGCCCGAGGTCCGCCGGCGGCGTGGTCGCGCCGGCGTCGCCACGGCCCCAACACGCGACCCCGCCGCCTGCCGACACCGCGCACGTGTGCGCGAACCCTGCGCTCACCTGTCGCGCGCCACGGAGCGGCGGCGCCGCGGCCTGGCCAAAGTCGTTGCGTCCCCAACAGACAACCGAGCCGGCGCGCGACGCCGTCGCGATCGCGCACGTGTGGTACGTGCCCGCGCTCACCTGCGTGACTCCGCGCAACCGCTCCGGCGGAGTCGTCTGCCCCTGCTCACCGTAACCCCAGCACGCGACACGGCCGTCGCCGCGCACGGCGCACGTGTGACTGTCGCCGGCACTCATCTGGACGACGTCGGCCACGCCGTCCGGCGCCGTCGTCTGGCCCTCGTCGTCGCTCCCCCAACACGTCACCGTCCCTGCCCGGGTCGCGGCGCAGCTGTGGACGTATCCCGCGCTGACCTGTGCGAAGTCCGCAGCCGGTGCCCTCGACTCCCGACGCGCCAACTGCACGTGGGTGTCCGGCCGTTCGCCTCGGGTGCCGACCGCGGCGGGTGCGGGGCGGTCGGGCGCCGTGAACGCGGCGAGGACCCAGACGAGGAGGCCACACATGATCAGCGCCACGGCGGGGAGCACCGCGGACGGCGCGAGACGCGGGCGGGGTTGGCGGGGTTCCGAGGGCATGGCAGGCTGCGGAGGGAGCTGCGCGGGGCAACACGTCGCACGTGGCGGAATCGTGTCCCCCTCCCTCCGTACTCGCTTCCTCTATGTTCGCGGCGGCTTGCACGTATTTCGCACCCGCCCCTAAGTCCTCAATCGCTCACGGGCGAAGTGGGTTGGCCACGTCGATTGCCGACTTGTGGGCGCGAGGTCCGACCGCCGGCGGGGCAGCCGCAGACGGCGCCAGATACGCGCTCGGCGCCGCGCCGAAGCGCTCGCGGAAGGCCCGGCTGAAGTAGGACAGCGACTCGAAGCCCACCGCGTACGCCACCTCGGTCACGCTCCCCGCTCCGTGCCGGAGTAACTCGGCAGCGCATTCGGCGCGCACGCCGCGGATGAATCGGCTGGGCGACACGCCGTCGTCGCGAAGCGCGCGGTACATCTGGTGGTACGACAGGCCAGCGGCCGCGGCGAGCGCCTTGGGGTCGAGCGTGGGGTCCGCCAGACGCGAGGTGATCACGTCCCGTAGCCGCTGAACGAGGGCCGACGGTGCCGCGTTCGCGCGCACGACGTCGCCGTCCGGGGCGGGGTCCGGGGCGGAAGCGGCCGCCCCGGATCCGTGCGGCGTTGGGGCGAGTTGCGGCGCCGCGGCGCCGGGCTGCGGCGCGGCGGTGGTGAACCGGGCCCGCAATCGCCGCCGTTGTGTCAGAAGCGCGGAGACGCACGCATCGAGCACCGCGGGATCGAACGGCTTGACGAGGTACGCGTCGGCCCCGGTCTCGAACCCGGCCACCTGAGCCTCTGGCGACGCTCGAGCGGTCAGCAGCACGACCGGAATCGCGTCGGTCATCGCATCGCCCTTGAGTGCGCGGCTCAGGGCGAAGCCGTCCAGGACGGGCATCATCACGTCCGCGATCATCAGGTCCGGGAGGAAGGCCTGCGCTCGCTCCAGCCCCGCCGCGCCGTCCGCGGCCTCGATGACGCGGTACGACGGCGCGAGGATCGACCGCAGATACGCCCGCACGTCCGGGTTGTCGTCCACGACGAGCACCGTCGTCCGATCGCCCGCGGTGTCGTGGTCCGCCGAGTCGTCGTGGTCGGTCAACGGGCGCACGTCCCACGCGGCGGCGAGGTCGTCCGGATCCTGCGGCCCGGTCAGCCGGAGCCCGGTCCGGGCTCCCGACGGCGCCGCCGGTACGCCCGGGTCGGCCGCCGTGCGCGGAAGCCACAGGGTGAAGGTGCTGCCCGTGCCCGGCGTGCTCGCGGCGGCGAGCGTTCCACCGTGCAACGCGACGAGCTCGCGCGCGAGCGCCAGGCCGATTCCGGTGCCTTCGTACCGTCGCGTGCTCGTGGTGTCCGCCTGGTAGAAGCGCTCGAACACGTGCGGTAGCTCCGCGGCCGCAATGCCGACGCCCGTGTCGCGTACGGTGAGCGTCGCGCCGCCCGCGTCGCTCGCGAGCGCGATGTCGACGGTTCCGCGGGGTTCGGTGAACTTGAGCGCGTTCGAGAGCAGGTTGAACAGCACGTTCTCGAGTCGCGCCGGATCGAAGGCGACCGTCAGGTTGGGCACGCTCGAGTTGAAGCGGAGCGCGACCTCCCGCCACTCGGCGAGCGGTGCGAACGCCTGCGACGCCTCACGCACGAATGCCACGAGGTCGACCGGATGACGCTCGAGGACGAGCTCGTCGGCCTGCAGCTTGGCGAGGTCGAGCAGCTGATTGATGAGTCGCAGCAGCCGCTGCCCGTTGCGCAGCATGAGCGCGCCCTGGTCCCGCGCCCCCGCGCTCAGCGCGCCGTGGCGCCCGGCCAGTAGCCCCTTGAGTGGGCCGAGGATGAGGGTGAGCGGCGTGCGCAGCTCGTGCGAGACGTTGGCGAAGAGGCGCGACTTGGCTTCGTCCATCTCCGCGAGCCGACGCGCCTGGACGGCGAGCTGCGCGTTCTGCTCCTGCAGACTGGCCTCCTGCGCGCGCAGCTGCGCGGTGCGCGTCTCGACCAACTGCTCCAGTTCGCCCGCGCGCGCCCGCAACCGTCGCACGCGCCAGGCATAGCCCGCGACCCCGGCGAGGGCGAGGGCGAGCGCCGCCAGCAGCCGGGCGAGCGGGGTCTCGGTGAAGCGCGGGGTGACCCGGATCGCGACCGCGGCACCCTCTTCGTTCCAGACGCCGTCGTTGTTGCTGGCGACGACCCGGAAGGTGTAGCTCCCGGGCGGCACGTTGGTGTAGAACGCCGTTCGCCGCGATCCGGCGTCCACCCACCCGTCATCCAGCCCTTCGAGGCGGTAGCGGAAGCGCACGTTCTCGGGCGCGACGAAGCTGAGCCCCGTGTAGTCGATTTCGGCGCTGCGCTCGTCAGGTGCGAGGCGAACTGAATCGCCCACCATCGGCCGGATGCCGTGCCGCGTTCGCACCTGCTCGACGAGCACCGGCGGTGGCACCTGATTGCGGCCGACGGTGGCCGGATCGACGACCACCGCCCCATCCTGCGTCGCGAACCAGAGTCGCCCGTCGGTCGCCCGCACCGCGGTCGGCTGGTAGCCGCCGTTCGCCTCGCGGTTGCGCAGTCCGTCCCGCTCGGTGTAACTCGTCGACTGCACGCGGGCCAGCCGACCATTGGCAAAGGCATCGAGTTCGTCGGACCGGACCCAGAAGATGCCGCGGTTGGTGCTCATCCAGAGTCGTCCCGCGCCGTCCGGCAGGATCGCATGGATGACCTCGTCAAACAGGCCATCGCGCTGCCGTACGGATCGGATATCCGTCGCCGTCACGCGCCCATCGGGCGCCACCACCGGCGTGAGCCGCGCGAGGCCGCGCCCCTCCGTGCCCACCCACACGCGCCCGCGCGGATCTTCGTACAGGGCGCGCACCAGATCGCTCGGCAGGCCATCCGCGGCTGCGATGTGCGAGAAGCGGCCAGCTCGGTAGGCGAACACGCCACGGCCGTCGGTCGCCATCCACAAGGTTCCGTCGTGCGCCCTCAAGAAGAAGCGCACGACGCCCGCGCCTTCGGCGCCCGGCACCGGCCGCCAGAGACCGTCGTGAAGGCGGAGCAGCCCCAGGTCGGTTCCAGCCCAAACATCACCGGCCTCGTCCTCGTACAGCGCCCGCACCTCGGTGCGGTGTTCGGCCGTCGGAGGGAGAACCTGCTTGCACGCCAGCGCCGGCAAGCGGCAGCGAAACGCCCCTTCGTACATCGACCCGAGCCACACGTCGCCCTGCCGGTCCTGCATGAACGACGTCACGAACCACGGCCGGCGCTGCGCGTCGCCACTCGCCAGAGCGCCGTGAACGGCGGCCCCGATGGTCGGGGGGCGCCGCGTCGGGAGGAAGCTGGTGATCGTCCCACCGGCGAGCCGCACGGCGCCGTTTCCCGCCAGCCCGAACCAGAGGGCACCGGCCCGGTCCTCGAACACCGACCAGACCGTGCGGGTGGCGAGCCCCTCCGCCTCGCTGTACACGCCGAACAGGGCGGGCTTGAGCCGAAGCAGCCCGTTCCCGGTCGTGGCGATCCAGACGCTTCCCTCGTGGTCCCACGTGAGGTCCTCGATGTTGGCCGGCCCGCGCCCCACGCCCGCCGGTGGTGGCGGACCGCGGAACACCAGCTGTCCATCCCGATACAGCGCGTCCCCCGCGCCATACCAGGGAACGCCGGTCGGATCGAAGCGCACGAACGTGGGCACCGCCGGCCTCGTGAGCACCGGGCGGAGTATGCCACCAGCCGCCGTGTACACCGCGCCCTGCGTGGCCACCCACAGGTCGGCCGGCGACCCGGGCACGCCGGCCGGCGGGGTGCGCAGGTCGAGCACCTCGCGCACCGGCGGGCCGCCCTGCTGCGCCGCGCGCTCCGCGCGGTCGCCCCGGATGCGGTAGAGCCCGCTGTCCGCGCCTGCCCAGACCGTGCCGTCGCGCGACTGCGCCAGGTGATCGATCGAGCCCGCCGTCAGCCCGCTCGCGGCGTCGTAATGCGTCACCCGCGTTCCCTGGACGCGGTACGCCCCATCCGCGATCGTTCCCACCCAGAGCGTGCCACCGCGGTCGAGCAGCACCGTGGCGACCGGCGCGCGGATCGCGGGCGCGACGGGAACGAACCGATCACCATCCAACCGCCGCACGCCACTGTCGGTAGCCGCCCACAGCCGCCCGGCCGGATCGCGGTAGAGCGCGTGCGTGCCGGCGTCCGGCAGCCCGCGCCGCACGTCGTAATACGTGAACGCGCCGGCGTGCCACCGGACCACGTGGTTCTGCGCGGTCCGCAGGAACAGACTGCCGTCCGGCAGCTCGACCGCCTGCACGAGGCGGCTACTCGGCAGGGCGCCCGAGTTCCCCGCGTTGAACACGACGAAGCGCGCGCCGTCGAAGCGCACGAGTCCGTCCCACGTCGTGAGCCACAGGTAGCCATCCCGACCCTGCAGCACGGCCGTCAGTCCGTTGACCGGCAGCCCGTCGCGCACCGTCCACGCCTCGTGAACGTAGGCCGGAGACACGGAAGGGGAGACGCGCTCCCCACCGCGCGCCTGTGAGGCCGTCGTCTGTAAAGCCGTCGCCTGTGAGGCCGCCGCCCGCGGCGATGCCGCAAGCACGCCAGCGGCCAGAGCGGCCAGCGCGCGGCGAAGCGGGACGCACGAGGGGGGACGCGGCACGGCGATGGTGGCACCGCCGCCACCGAGGCGGCGGCACCGGCGCGAGTGGAGCGGCCAGCGCGCGTTGGCGTGCCGGCCACCGAAGGTCGGGTATAGAGCACATGCTACCCGCCGTGTTCGCTGCACGCCAGACCGCATCGTCCGGCGTCGGCCGCCGTTACGGGAGGGCCCCCCCGCCCCGGGCTCGGCCCGCGGCGCGCGCCGTCGCGGTGTCGACTCGGTGCGCCATGGCGAGCGTACCAGCGAGTTGCCGCCGCGCCTCGGCGAGCCGCGGGTCGTCGGCCGCGAGGTGCGCGCGCCGCACCTCGACCGCACGCTGGAACGCCCGCGCCGCCGCATGTGGATCGCCCACGCCATTCCACGCCTGCCCGATCGCGACGAACAGGTCGGCCTGGGTTTCGGGCTGGTCGGCGAGCGAGTCCGCCATCGCCTCGCCATGACGGAGCAGCGACTCGGGGGAGCGCGCCGGTGCCTGCCCGGCATAGTCGGGGTTCGCCGCCTCGAACAGCGATACCAGCGCGGCGCGCACCCGCACCGCGCGCGTGGCCCCCTCGCGCGCCCGGTCGCGTTCGGCGGCGACCACGCGCGCCGAACGCACGTAGCTCGCCGCCGACGCGGTGCCCGCGGCGACGACGACGACGACGGCCGCCGCGAGCCCGCGGTGGCGGCGAACCAGTCGCTCGGTTCGGTACACGAGCTTCTGCACGCCAGAGATCCGGCGCGCCGCGACGGGGCGGGAGGCGAGCACCCGGCGCACGTCGGCACCGAGCGCGCCGACCGTTCCATAGCGCGCGGCCGGGTCGCGCGCGGTCGCGCGAAGGACGATCGCGTCGAGGTCGCCACGCAGCGCGCGCCGGAGCGCCGCCGGCGTGGTGCTGCGGGCAGAGGCGCGCTCCGCCGCGCCATCGCCCGACCGGACCACGTCGGACGGGCGCGGCACGTGCGCCTCGAGCACGGCGCGCGCGGCCGCAGCCCGGGTTCGCCCGCGCGCGTCGTATGGTCGGCGGCCCGTGAGCAGTTCGAACAGCAGAAGCCCCAGCGCGTACACGTCCACGCTCACCGACGGTGCGTCGCCGCGTACCTGTTCGGGGGCGGCGTACTGCGGGGTCAGCAGTCCCGCGGGCCCGTCCGACGCGCGGCCGGGCGGTACGTCGGCGGCGTCGCCCGCCGCACGTTCCTCGCCGTCGAGCGTGGCCGCGATCCCGAAGTCGAGCAGCATCGGTCGTCCGTCGGCCGTCACGAGCACGTTGGACGGCTTGAGATCGCGGTGGATGACGAGCTGCCGATGCGCCGCCTCGACCGCATCGCACACGGTCGCGACGAGGGCGAGACGGGCGCGCACGCCGAGCCGGGACCGATCGCATGCCACGTCGATCGTCTCTCCGTCGACGT
>DASWUT010000708.1:0-3288 GCA_036401455.1 Gemmatirosa sp.
CCGAGTCTCCGCCCAGGTCCGGTACGCCGCCGTCTGCCGTGCGCGCGCCTCCGCCTGTTCGTCGGTGAGCGCGCGCAGCGGTTCGACCGCGCGCAGCGTGGCATGCAGCCGCGCCGGCAGGGCCCGGTACAGGGCCGTCCCCTCCGTCTTCCAGGCGAGCATCTCGTCGCTCACGTCCTTCACGATCCGGGCGGGATTTCCGACGACGACTTTCCGCTCCGGGATCTGCATGTCCGACGGCACGAAGTAGAGCGCGCCGACGACGGACCCCGCCCCGACCGTCGCGCGATCCATCACCACCGCGTTCATCCCGATCAGGCAGTTCCGCCCGAGCCGCGCGCCGTGCACCACCGCCCCATGCCCGACGTGCGCCCCCGCTTCTAGCACCACCGTCACGCCGGGGAACATGTGCACCGTGCAGTTCTCCTGCACGTTGCACCCATCCTCGATCACGATGCCGCCCCAATCGCCGCGGATCGCCGCGCCCGGGCCGACGTACACGTCGGGCCCGATCGTCACGTTCCCAGTCACCGTCGCGTTCGGGTGCACGTACGCGCGCTCGTGCACGACCGGCACGTAGCCGTCGAAGGCGAACACGTTGCCGCGCACCGGCACTCCCTCGCCCATGAGATCGGCGTCGCTCACGCGGGCTCCAGCGCGTCGTCGATCGCGTGCGGCCGGCGCGTGTCGTACGACGTGCCGCGAAAGAGCGCGACGATCGCTCCGGCCGCGTTCGCGACCGTGACGCGAAAGAATCCGACCCGGCGCGGTTCCAGCTCGGCCTCCGCCGTCGCCGTCAGCACGTCACCGACGCGCGCCGCGTTCGGATAGCTCACCGTGCAGTCGAGCGCGACGCACACCGTTCCGTGCGCGTTGCACGCGAAGGCGAACGCGCTGTCGGCGAGGCCGAACGTCACCCCACCGTGGCACGTCCCGACCCCGTTCAGCATGTCGTCGCGCACGGTCATCCGCAGCACGCACCGCCGCACCCCGACCTCGACGACCTCCGCCCCGAGCCAACCGGTGAACGTGTCCGCCTCGAGCATACCGTCGACGACGCGCCGCGCGCGCGCGTCGGCCGCGAGCGCGCCCTCCACCATCGCGTCAGCCGTGCCGTCCGCCGCCGTCATGGCGCCAACCGCCCGCCGTCCCGCGCGACGCGCCGCAGCAACGGCGACACGCGGTAGCGGTCCTCCTGATAGCGCTCGCGCAGCGCGTCGATCTCCGCCGCGACCGCCGCCGCGCCGATCGCGTCCCCCCACGCAAGCAGTCCGCGCGGATAGTTGACCCCCGCGGTCATCGCCAGCTCGACGTCCGCGGCCGACGCCACGCCCCAGTGCACGGCGTCCGCCGCCTCGTTCACGAGCATTGCCACGACGCGCCGAACGATCGAGTCGCCTGACGCGTCGTCTCGCGTCGGCTCGGGGCGCGCGGCGCCCTCGCCGTGGTCGTAGAACCCGCGGCCGGACTTCCGCCCCAGCCGCCCCGCCTCGACGAGCCGCTGCTGCGTCAGCGACGGGCGATAGCGCGGGTCGTGGAACGTCTGCTCGTACACCGAGCGCGTCACGGCGAAGTTGACGTCGTGCCCGATGAGGTCCATCAGCTCGAACGGCCCCATCCGGAACCCGCCGCGCTCGCGCAGCGCCCAGTCGATCGTCGCCGCGTCGGCGAGCCGCTCGTCGTGGATGCGCAGCGCTTCACCGTAGAACGGCCGCGCGACACGGTTGACGATGAATCCGGGCGTGTCGGCCGCAACGACCGTCGTCTTCCCCCATCCATCGACGAGCGCGCGCACGGTGCCGACCACCGCGGGCGCCGTCGCGAGCCCGGGCACGATCTCGACGAGCGGCAGCACGGGCGCAGGATTGAAGAAGTGCACGCCGAGCACCCGCTCCGGCCGCCGGCTGGCCGCGGCAATCGCCGTGACGGCGAGCGACGATGTGTTCGTCGCGAGCACGGCGTCGTCCGCAAGGTGCGTCTCGATCGCCGCAAACAGCGCGCGCTTCACGCCGAGCTCTTCGACGACCGCTTCGACGACGAGCCCGCACCCGGCGAACGCATCGAGAGCGTCCGTCGGTGCCGTCCGCAGTCCCGCGAGCGCCGAGTCGGCGGCCGCGGTCGTGAGGCGCCCCTTCGCCGCGTCGCGCGCGAGCGCGGCCGCCAACCGCGTCCGGGCGCGTTCGGCGGCCTCCGGCCGGGCATCGCCGAGCACGACGGGGTGCCCGGCGCGGAGCGCGACGTGGGCGATCCCGGTTCCCATCGCGCCAGCCCCGACGATTCCGACGGAGAGCTCAGTCCCCGACAAACCGCGCCCTCCGCTTCTCGACGAACGCCCGCACCCCTTCGGCGTAGTCGCGCGTCGCGCCGGCCTCCCCCTGCAACCCCGCCTCGAAGGCCAGCTGCTCCTCCAGCCCTACCCCCGCCCCGTGCACGAACCCGCGCTTCGTCAGCCCGATCCCGCGCGTCGCCATCCCGGCCAGCCGCCGCGCGAGCCCCATGGCCTCCCCGACCACCTCGGTGCCGGGCACGACCGCGTACACCATCCCCCACTCCAGCGCACGCCGCGCCGGCAACTTCTCGCCTAACAGCGCGAGCTGCGTCGCCCGCGCCCGCCCCACCAACCGCTGCAGGAGCCACGTCCCACCCGAGTCCGGGATCAGCCCGACATGCACGAACGACTGCACGAAGCTCGCGTCCTCGGCCACGATCACGAAGTCGCACGCCAGCGCAACGTTCGCCCCTGCCCCCGCCGCGACCCCGTTGACCGCCGCGACGACCGGCTTCTCGAGCCTCACCAGCGCCCGCACGATCGGGTTGTAGCACTCGCGCACGATCACGCCGAGGTCCGCCGGAGCACCGCCGGGCGCCGGCAGCACCGCCGCGAGATCCTGCCCCGCGCAGAACGCGCGCCCCGCTCCCGTCAGCATCACCGCACGCACGGCGACATCGCCGGCGGCACGCGCGAGCCCGTCCTGCAGCGCGAGCGCCATCTCCCGGTCGAAGCTGTTCAGCACCCCGGGTCGGTTGAGCGTCAACGTGAGGACGCCGTCGATGAGGTCGGAGAGGACGGACGGTTCGGGCATGGCGAGCAGCAGGGTGCGAAACGACGCGAGGCCGCGCCCCCGACGGCCGCGGCCGCCCAAAGCTATCCTTCGGGCGCCACGCTGCCCTGCTCGACCGACACGCGCCGGCCACCGCCCGCGGGACGACTCCGCGGGCGCGGGGCACCGCCCATGAAGTCCCGTACCGAGAAGTCCCGTACCGAGTGATGACCGTTCGCGACACCGT